>DATHXE010000055.1:0-4768 GCA_035459845.1 Tepidisphaeraceae bacterium
AGGGCCCGCAGCGCCTGGGCGATTTCCCCGCCCACGCCGACGTGCTCCAGAAGCACCTCGCGACGATCGTCAGCCTGGCGAAGCAGCGGTACCCCAACCTCAAGCTCGTTTACCTCTCCAGCCGCACCTACGCCGGGTGGGCCACGTCCGGGCTTAACCCCGAGCCGTACGCGTACGAGTCGGCCTTCTCGGTCCGCGGCCTGATCGCTCAGCAGATCGCGGGCGAGAAGGGGTTGGCGTACGGCGAAGCCCCGGTGCTCCTCTGGGGTCCCTACTTGTGGACCGACGGCACCAAGGGCCGCGCCGCCGACAAGGTCACGTGTGAACAGGCCGACACCGCCCGCGACGGCACGCACCCGAGCGACTCGGGCCGGCGTAAGGTCGCGGACATGCTGGTCGGCTTCTTCACGACGGACCCGACCGCCAAAGGCTGGTTCCTCAAGTAAAACCTTCGATCCAACGACTCGGCTCGATTGGGATAGTTTCGCAGGGGATCAACCGGAGTTATCACGCGCATGCACACCCCCCGCCTCTCCCGCCGCACGTTCGTCGCCGGCTCCCTCGCCGCCGCCGGCCTCCCTGCGATTTCCACTGCCGCCGCACCGCCACAGCCCAACCCGAACGAGCTCGCCTTCTTCTTCGTCAGCGACTCCCACGCGCTCGCCCTCAAAGACGACCCGGGCAAAATGGACCCCGGGTCCGCCCTGGTCACCGGCCGCCTGATCGACGTCCTCAACGCCCTCCCCGGCTCCGACATCCCCGCCGGTGCGGGCGGCGGGACCGTCGCCGTTCCCCGCGGCGTCATCCACGGGGGCGACATCATCGACTCGGGCGACAAGGCCGGGCCGCCCTTCGTCGCCATGCAGAAGACCGAGCTCGCCTTCTACAACTCGCAGTTCGGCCTCACCGGCGCCGACGGCCGCCTCAAGTTCCCCGTGTACGAGGTCCACGGCAACCACGACTCGCCCTCCGGCGCGGGCTTGGCGATCGAGGAGATCAAGCGCCGCAACAAGACCCGCCCGGGCCTGGTCGCCACGTCGCCCAACGGCCTGCACTACTCGTGGGACTGGGGCCCGGTCCACTTCGTCAACCTCGGCATCGTCGTCGGCACGTCGCCCAGGACGATGCGCAAGCGCCGTTACAACCCGCTCGGATCGCTCGACTTCCTCGTGGCCGATTTGAAGGAAAAGGTGGGCGACTCCGGCCGCCCCGTCATCGTCACCCACCACGTCGACGTCGCCCGTTACGGCCAACTCCCCGACAACCCGGACGGCCCGTACGACAACAAGGAATGGGACCCGGTGGACGTCCACGCGTTTTACGACGCGCTCAAACCGTACAACGTGATCGCCGTCCTCTACGGCCACACGCATGCCCGCGCCGTCTTCAAGTGGGACGGCACCTCCAACAAGGCCGGCGACAACGGCCTCGACGTGTTCAATGTTAAGGACTCGGCCCACTTCAAGGGCCCGAAGCACACGTTCTTCTACTTCCACCTCGACCTCGCCGCGGGCCGAATGACGGTGCGCGAGTACGCGACGCCGGACAAGTGGGTGACGGCCACGTGGACGACGCAGACGTGGGCGAAGTCGATCAAGGTCGGGAAGGCGTAACCTCGGTGGATGCGCGCGTCCGCTTTGCGGACGCAATGCGAAGCCGCCCTATTTTTCAGTTGCACCAGCCCGTGAGTCGATATAAGCTTTGCAACATAAAGCTTATGTCCCACTCGACCCTCTCCCCGCGCGCCCAGACCCACCGCTTCCTCCTCGACCACGCCTTTTACCCCGTCGCGGCGTGCACGGCATTTTGCGCCGCGATGCTCGCCGGGCGGTACGCCGTCTCCGGCACGCGCCATTACGGCTTTCTCGCGTGGAACCTGTTTCTGGCCTGGCTGCCGTACCTGCTGTCGCTCTGGGCGGTGTCGCTCCGGCGGGCGGCACCCGATGCGCGCGGGCCGTGGCGCGTGGTCGGCCTGATGTGGCTCCTATTCCTCCCCAACGCGCCGTACATCGTCACGGACTTCCTCCACCTGCTCCGCGAGCGGCCGTTCCCGATTTTGTACGACCTTACGCTCATCTTCGCGTTCGCCTGGACCGGCCTGCTGCTGGGGCTGGTGTCGATGAAGTTGATGCAGGAACAGGTCGCGGAATCGCGCGGCCGGCTCGTCGGCTGGGCGTTCGTGATCGCCGCCTCGGGCCTCACCGGCGTCGGCATTTACGTCGGCCGGGTGCTTCGCTGGAACAGTTGGCACGTGATCACCCGCCCGGACCGGATTTTCGACACGTTCGCCGACGCCCTCGCGGACCCGTTCTCGCGCATCGGGGCACTGGCGCACGTCGCCATCTTCGCGGGGCTCGTCCTGCTCTGCTATGTGTCGTTGATCGGGTTGCGACGCGGGCGCGAGGACTGAAGCGCGTGCGACTTGTCGGCATCCCCGACGGAGCAAGTTCCGTGGGCATTCCGGCACGTGCTAGCGCCCGATCGAACCGTCCGCGCTCGATGCCGGTGAGAGCACGTGCGGAAAGGTCCCGAGCCCCGTGAAGAGCACGAGGTTTCCGTCCACCTCGCGGACGAGCACGTCGACCCGCCGGCCGTCGTCGAGCACGAGCACGCACTGCGAGGCCGAGTCGAACTCCACCGTCGCGTCGGGCGGGAGGCAGAACGCGCCGGCCCAGGCGCGGTCGCGCGTCTCGGGGGGCAGGTGGTCGTAGCCGGTGTCCGAGCCCCCCTCGGGATTGATCACGCCGGCGACCCGCGCGGCGACAACGCGGCCCCCGCGAACAATTTGACCTCTGAACAACTGCATGCCGCCCTCTCTTCCGATACGTTGTACACCCAAAAACCTTATCCAATTTACCTGTTAAACCCACCGAAGGCTAGGGGAATCCCCGAATAAATGTCTGAATCGTCACAAGTGTCAGCGATCAACGGACGTTGCGCTTGAGGGGTAATAGGCGGGACATGACACATGTGGTCCGTCGATTCCTGGTCGGGGGTGCGTTGGCGGGGGCGCTCGCCTTGGCCTGTGGTGCCGCGGTGGCCGGCGAACCGACCCCGGCGGCAACGCCCGCCGCGACCCAGCCCGCCAAGGTCAAAGAGGGTTATCGACACCTCGGCGCGGGGTCGTGGATCGTCTCGAAGGCCGTCGTGCAGTCGTCCACCGGGATCCCGTCGAACGTGAAGCGAAAAGTGAGCATCACCGCCGACCCGACGACCGGCCGGCGGGCGCTTGAAGAGGCGCGGTGGTCGGGATCCGAGTTCGAGCCGACCGGGCCAGCCCAGTCGCTCGCACCGGTCGATCCCCGCACGTTCGACGAGCTCGGCTGGACGCCGACCGCCACTCTCGCCGACCAGCCGGTCGCCGTCGGTCGCCGGCGGTACGCGTGCGCGGTGACGCGGTACGAGGTGCGCAACGACACCGACGGCCGCGTGGTCGAGCTGACGCTTTACCGGGAAAAGTCCGGGGCGATCAAGCTGCCGGCGCGGAGCCTGGCCGTGGCCGGGCGCGAGATTCCTTTGCCCGCCGACGCCGTGCAGGCCGAGTTCACCGTCGAGGGCCCGAAGGTCAGTACGCGGGGTACACGCCGGATCATGTCGCTCTCGGCCATGACGCAGGTCAACGGCAAGCCGGTCGCCTGCCTGGTCGAGCAGACCCAGACCCGCGGGACGAGCAACGACAAGCCCACGGCGACGTCGGCCCAGGAGTGGTACTGCGAGGCGCTGCCGGGCGAGCGGGTGCGGGCCCAGACGACGACCACCATCGGCGCGATCCGCGTCGACTCGGACGTGACGGTGCTGGAGTTCGGCGTCGTCGCCGCGGGGGCGCCGGTCGAGGCGAAGCGGGCGCTAGGGGAGTGAGCGCAGATAGCTGCAGGTCAACGACCTGCCGACGCGTTCCTGGTTCGATCCATATCCCGGATACGCACATCGCCTTCCGCGCGTCAGCAACGCGTTGCGTTGCAGCTGTCATTAAGCGCAAGGCAGCTCCCCGCGCCCCGTGACCACCAGATTATTCCGGTGAATCACCTCGTCGTACGCGGCCTCGCCCAGTAGCGCCCGCACCTCGGGCGTCTTCTTCCCCACGAGTTGCTCCGCGACCGCGCTGGCGTAGTTCGACAGACCGCGCGCGACCTCCTGCCCGCCCTCGGTCTCGACGGCGATCAGGTCGCCCTTCTCGAACCGTCCGCGCACCGCTTTGACGCCCGCCGGTAGGAGCGAGCGGCCGCGGTCGACGAGCGCCCGCACCGCGCCGTCGTCCACCACGACCGCCGCGACGGGCCGGGCGCTCCCGATCCACCGGTCCCGGCTGCTCCGCTTGCGCGGGGACGGCACGAATAACGTCCCGAGCTCCTCGTGATCCGCCACGGCGCGCGTCAGCACGTTCGGCATCCGCCCGTCGAGCACCATCATCGTTTCGCCCGCGTCCGTCACCATCCGCGCGGCGCTCAGCTTCGAATCCATCCCGCCCTTGCCCAGCGCGCTCTTCTCCTTCCGTACCAGCCCCTGCGCCTGCTCGATCGACTCGACCAGCCGCACGGGATTCCCGCCCGCGTCCAGCAGGCCGTCGACCACGGACATGAGCACGAGCAGGTCCGCGCGCAGCACGTGCGTGACCAGCGCCGCGAGGATGTCGTTGTCGCCGAAGCTGATCTTCACGAGCTCGTCGGTCGAGATCGTGTCGTTCTCGTTGATGACGGGGACGGCCCCCATCTCATGCAGCGTGTGGATCGTGTTGCGCAGATTCAAAAACCGCGCCCGGCGGTCCATG
>DATHXE010000056.1:0-8253 GCA_035459845.1 Tepidisphaeraceae bacterium
TCCTCCGACGTCATCTGGCGGTGCAGGATCTCGACCCCGTCGCCCTCTGTTTCGCGCTCCTCACGTTACCCACCCTCGCCGCCGACCCCCCACTCGCAACTCGCAACTCCCAACTCGCAACTCCGAACGCCAACCGCCTCACCTACCTCGACTCCGACTCCCCCTACTACCCCCACCGCACCTTCCCTAAGCTCACCACGCCCCAGTGGGTCGGCGAGCCCGGCGTCGACGCCGTCGTCATCCTCGCCATTGACGACATGCGCGACCACCGCCCTTACGAGATTTACCTCCGCCCGATCCTCGACCGCCTGAAACAGATCGACGGCCGCGCCCCGCTCTCGATCATGACCTGCAAGATCGACCCCGCCACTCCCCTGCTCCAGCAGTGGCTGAAGGAAGGCGTCTCGATCGAGTGCCACTCCGCCGACCACCCGTGCCCGATCCTCGGCGGCAAACCCAACCCCGGCCCCGGCAACAAGCCGCCCGCAATCGACCCGAACGTCGACGCCTTCGCCCGAGCCAAGTCGACCTACGACCGCTGCGTCGACCAGATCTTCTCGATCCCCAACACCGCCCCCGTCGCCTTCCGTACCCCCTGCTGCGACTCCCGCAACACCGTCAGCCCGCGCCTGTTCGCCGAGATCATGAACAAGACGACGCCCGGCGGGAAGTTCCTCAAGGCCGACTCGTCCGTCTTCAACATCACCACCGGCAACGACCCCGACCTCCCGCGCGAACTCCGCTTCGACCCGGACGGCCGCGAGCGCTTCCGCAAGTACCTCCCGTTCGAACACTTCGTCAACACCATCGAAGACTACCCCTACCCCTACGTCATCCAGAAGGGCATTTGGGAATTCCCCTGCGCCGTCCCGAGCGACTGGCAGGCCCAGAACCTCCACAAGCCCGCCAACCCGAAGACGACGGAGGACTGGAAGCGCCAGCTCGACGCCACCGTGATCAAGAAGGGCGTCATGACCACCGTCTTCCACCCCTACGCCTGGAGCACGCCCGCCCAGCACGTCGAGCTGATCGACTACGCGCACAAGACCTACGGCAAGCGGGTGAAGTTCCTGACGTTCAAGGAGGCGGTCGAGCGGCTGGAGAAGAACCTGCTGCTCGGGCAAGGACTGCGGGACGAGAAGGGAAACGACAACGGCGTGCGCGTGCTCGACATCGACAACGACGGGTACGTGGACGTCGTGATCGGTAACGCGACGATGCGCAAGGTCCGCCGTTGGTCGGCCGCCGATCGCCGATGGGTCGAAGGCGATTTCCCGCTCGACCTGAGCGGCGGCCGAAACGGCGCGTTCGGCGTCGTCGCCCCGGACGGCCTGGCGAGCGTACTCGCGCCCGGCGGATTCCTCCGCTATGGCGCGACTGGCTTCGCGCGCGACGCCGCTTTGTCCGGCCGGCTCGCGCCAGTAGCCACCGACGGGTTCGCGTCCCGCAACGTCCGCCTCGCCGACCTCGACGCCGACGGCGTCGCCGAGGTCATCGCCACCGCCGGAAGCGCCGCCGACGGCGTGTACCGCCGCGGCCCCGACGGGACGAACTGGGCGCGCCTCCCCTTCAACCCTCCGGGCGTCGGCCGCCTCGGTGACCCGGTCGGCAACGACTACGGTCATCGCCTCGTCGACGTCGACGAGGACGGCCACCCCGATTGGGTTTTCTCCGACGACACCCGCTCCGGCATCTACCTTTGGGAGTCGATCAGCACGGGCTGGTCAAAGGAAGTGCTCGCCGGCCTCAGGGACGCTCGCTCGATCCCGCCAATCGTTTCCGGCTGGAAGAACAACGGCTTCTTCACCCACTCCCGCACCCTCATCTGGCAGAACGAACACACCGCCGCCCTCCCCAACCTCATCGACCGCCGCCCGTTCAACGACCTTTTGAAAGGCCTGCAGCCCGGCCCCAAATCGCCCAAGGCCTCGCTCGACTGCATCCGCGTCGCCCCGGGATACAAGGTCCGACTCGTCGCGGCCGAGCCGCTCGTCGCCGACCCGATCGCCTTCGCCTTCGCACCCACCGGCCAGCTCTTCGTCGTCGAGATGGGCGACTACCCGCTCGGCCCCGACGGCAAGGGCGGTGGCCGCGGACAGCCCGGCGGGCGCGTCAAGCTCCTCACCGACAAGGACGGCGACGGCGTCTTCGACTCGGCCACCACCTTCCTCGACAAGCTCGGCTTCCCCACGTCTGTCCTCCCCTGGCGCGATGGCGTCCTCGTCGCCGCCGCCCCCGACGTCCTCTTCGCCCGCGACACCAACAACGACGGCGTCGCCGACGACATTCGCGTCGTCCTCACCGGCTTCAAAGAGGGCAACCAGCAGCACCGCGTCGCCTCCCTCTCCTTCGGCCTCGACGGCTACGTCTACGCCTCCAACGGCGACTCCGGCGGTAAGATCACCTCCCCCCTCAAGCCCGCCCAGCCGGCCCTCGACATCTCCGGCCGCGACTTCCGCTTCAACCCCGACACCGGCGAAATCCAGACCGTCAGCGGCATGTCCCAGTTCGGCCGCAGCCGCACCGACTACGGCGACTGGCTCGGCTGCAACAACTCCAACCCCATCTTGCACTTCCCCCTCGACGAGCAAATGCTCCGCCGAAACCCGCATGTGGCGACGCCGCCGGCACTATTGAAGACGGACGTGCCCGAGCGGCCGGGCGCCGCCCCCGTCTTCCCGATCAGCCGCACGCTCACGCGCTTCAACGACTTCCACACGGCCAACGCGTTCACCAGCGCGTGCTCGGTGCACGTGTATCGGGACAACTGGCTCTTCGGCGAGCCCGCTTCAGCGGGCGGGTCGCGCAGCGAGGGCGACTGGCGCATCGCGCTCGTCGGCGATCGCGCGGCCACGGTCCTCAAGCCTTCGGACCGCCTGCTGCAGCCCGGCGACACCGTCGAGATCTCGCTGATCGACCGCGAGGAGGCGAGCGTCAAGCGCGTCGCGATCCCCGCGTTGGGCAAGATCGGGTTGCCCCTGATCGGCCCCCTGCCCGTCGCCGGCAAGACAGGTGCGGCGTTCACGGAATTGATCCGCGACACGTACGCCGCGAAGAACATGATCCCCGGCTTCGACACGATCCGCGTCCGCCTGCTCGGGTCGGCCTGGCCCGAAGGCGCGCTGCACGTGTTCGTCTCGGAACCGGTGCACAACCTCGTCCACCGCCAGGTCATGACGCCGGCGGGCGCGACGTTTCGTTCGACGCGCGTCGCGACGGAGCAAACCAGCGAGTTCCTCGCGTCGGCCGACAACTGGTTCCGCCCGACCACCGTCGCCACCGGCCCCGACGGCGCGCTCTACGTCGCCGACATGTACCGCCACGTCATCGAACACCCGCAGTGGATCCCCAAGGATTGGCAAGCCAAACTGAACCTGCGCGCCGGCGAGACGATGGGCCGGATCTACCGGGTTGTTCCGGTCGAAACACCCGACAAGCGGGCCGGGTTCACGCCGGGGCTGCCGGACACCAAGCCGGGCGAGGCCGGGCCGCCGGCGCCGCTTCCGCTGCTCCCGCGGCTGGACAACTTGGCCACGGGCGATCTGGTCAAACTGCTGGGATCGCCCAACGGACCGACGCGTGACCTGGCCCACTACGTGCTGCTGTGGCGGAAGGACCCCGCAACGGTCAAGCTCGTCGCCAACCTATTCAAGCCGTGGGCGCCCACCGTCGCCGCGCATGTCCACGGGCTGCACCTTCTCGCGTCGTTCCCCGATGCCGGCCCTCTGTTGGCCGAGCTAACGTCCTCGCTCAAGACCCCGTTCCACCCCGAGGCGACGGCGGCTGCACTGCGGCTGGCAGCCCCGCACGTCGCCGAGTCGACGGTCCTGACCGCTGCTGTCATCCGCACGCGCGGGACGGGCTCTCACGAAGAGGCGACCCACACCACGATCGAACTCGCATACGCGCTGGGCCAGATCGACAGGCCCGAGGCCGCGGTCCGACTCGCCGAACTCGCGGCCCGCCCGGTCGGCGACGCCACGGTGCCCGACCCCCACGTCATCGCCGCCGTCCTCTCGTCGTTGCACGAGCGGAACGTGACGGCCGTCGCCGCCGAGATGCTTAGGCTCGCCAAGGATGCTCCGCCCCCGCCGGAGTTCGTCGCCGGCATCGTCAAGACCGCCCTGGGAACCAAGCAGTCGGCCGCGGTCGCCGCGTGCCTGGCGGCGCTGACCGTGGCGGACGCCACGGGCCGGCATCACGCCTGGCGATTCCGGACGCTCGCCGACCTGCTCGATTCGCTCGCGCAAGCGAAGACGCCCCTGGAAAAACTGGCGGAATCCGATGAACTTTTCCTAGCGGCGGCCAAGCGAGTCCCGCAGGCGGTGGCCGCCGCGCGGAAGACCGCGACCGACGAAAACGCGACCTTTGAAGACCGCGCCGCCGCCCTCACCCTCCTCGGCCGCGAGCCCGCCCACGCCCTCGCCGACGCCGCCGTGTTCGACAAGCTCCTCTCCCCCGCCGCCGCCCCGGAGATGCAGGCCGCCGCCGTCGCCGCCCTCGCCCGCCGCGGTCAGGCCGACGTCCCCGCCCGCCTCCTCGCCCACTGGCCGTCGTTCTCCCCCGCCCTGCGCAACACCGTCGTCGACGCCCTCGCCGCCCGCCGCGAGTGGGCGGACGCGCTCCTGAGCGCCGTCGAAAAGGGCGCCGTCAAACCAGCCGACATCGACCCCGCCCGCCGCCAGCGCCTGACTCAGTCCGGCCCCGGCAACCTCCGCGCCCGCGCCGCAAAGCTCCTGGCCGGCGCCACCAACCCCGACCGCCAGAAGGTCATCGACGCCTACGCCCCCGCCCTCACGCTCACCGGCGACTTCGCCCGCGGCAAAGACCTCTTCGCCAAGTCCTGCGCCACCTGCCACCGCCTCGCCGGCACCGGCCACGCCGTCGGCCCCGACCTCGCGTCCGTCGGCGACAAGTCCCCCGAAGGCCTGCTGACCGCCATCCTCGACCCCAACCGCGTCGTCGAGTCCCGCTACGCCAACTACATCGCCCAGACCGCCGCCGACGAGCAAACCCACACCGGCCTGCTCACCGCCGAGACCGCCACCTCCATCACCCTCCTCGGCCCCGAAGGCCAAACCGTCACGATCCTCCGCTCCGACCTCAAAGACCTCCGCTCCTCCAACTCCTCCCTCATGCCCGACGGCCTGGAGCTCACCCTCAAACCCCAGGACCTGGCCGACCTGATCGCCTACGTCCGCGCCGCGAAATGACGACCCGTCAGCTGCGGGTCAACGACCTGCTGACGCGTTCGCAGTCCTACCGGTTTTCGACCCCGAGCGCGTCAGCAACGCGTTGCGTTGCAGCTACCCGACAACCCTCCTACGATTCGTTGAACCTTTGCGCCGCGCGTGTCGAAATATGTTCCGTAGGCGCGTATACAAACGACCGGCCCCCTCCGCTGTCTTCCTTCGCGCCTTGGCGTCTTTGCGACCTCCCAACCCTTGGAGTCTTCAACACCCTTGATCCGCCCCGCCACGATCCACGACGTCCCCCGCATCTCCGACATCATCAATTCCCACGCCGAGCTCGGGAAGATGCTGTTCAAGAGCTACGCGCAGCTGTTCGAGGCCATCCGCGACTTCGCCGTGTACGTCGACGACGGGACCGGCGAGGTCCTCGGGTGCGTCGCGCTCTCGGTCATCTGGGCCGACCTGACCGAGGTCCGCTCGCTCGCCGTCGACGACAAGGCCCGCGGCAAGGGCATCGGCTCGCAGCTCGTCAAATGGTGCGTCGACGAGGCCCGCCGCCTCGGCATCCGCAAGCTGATGTCCCTCACGTACGAGGAACGCTTCTTCGCCAAACTCGGGTTCGTCGTCGTCCAGAAGGAGACGCTCCCGCTCAAGGTCTGGAGCGACTGCGTCCGCTGCCCGAAAAACCTGAACTGCGACGAGATCGCGATGGTGCTCGAGCTGGCGGACGTCCCGGCCCCCCAGCTCCCCGACGCGACGCCCACGCCTCGCGGCGTCAGCATCCCGGTTCTGAAGTGGGAAGAATGAATTCCTCGCGATCCGCGTCCCCACTGTCATCCCGAGCTACTCCGCGGGATCTGGCCACGAACTGCGAGGCCCGTGAACGTTGGCAGGAGGCCTCGCAGCTCGATGCAAGATCCTTCGCTGCGCTCAGGATGACGGCGTGACCGTCATTAGGATGACGACGTAGCCGTCACTTCCCCCGGCCCCAGCGTCACCACCGTCATCGGGTCGAACCGGTACTTCTCCAGCAGCTCCTTCATCGACCCCGGCGTCACCGCCATCAGCGTCGCCATGTCCGTCTCGAGCGACCGGTACTCCTTGTTGTACAGCCACTGGTTCCCCAGCGCCCGCATCCGCCCCAGCGGGCTCTCGCCGGACAGGATCAGGCTCGACGCGATCTTGTTCTTCGCCCGCTCGACCTCGTCGTCGGCCAGGTCTTCCTTCACGCGGGCCAGTTCCTTCAATGCGATGTCCAGGCACTGCTGCGTCTTGTCCGGGTCGTTCACCAGCGACACGTAAAAGCTCCCGCACAGGTCGTGCGGGTAGAACCCGAAGTCCGCGTCTTCCGCCAGCGCGTTATCGACCAGCGCCCAGTAGAACCGCGACCCGTCCGAGTCGCCCACCACGTCGGCCAGCACCCGCGCCGCGAACCGCTCGTCCGACTGCGCGCTGGGCCCCGGCGTCATCGCCATCGTGTACGCCCGGTTCAGCTTCGCGTCCGCCATCGCGATCCGCTCGCTCTTGTACACCGGGTCCGGCTGCACGCGCGGCGCGTTCACCCGCGGCCAGTGCCCCATGTACTTCTCCGCCAGCCGAACGACCTCGTCGAACTCCAGCCGCCCGCTCGCCACCATCACCATGTTCCCCGGCCCGTACCGCTGCGCGAAATACCCCGCCATCTCGTCCCGCTCCAGCCGGACGATCGAGTCCGCCGACCCCAGCACGCTCATCGCCAGCGGGTGCTTGCCGAAGTGCGCCTCCATCACCTTCTCGTACAGCCGGTGCCCCGGGTCGTCGAGGTACATCGCGATCTCCTCGAGAATGACCTTCTTCTCGGTCGTGAAGTCCTCGACCCGGATCGCCGGCCGGAGCAGGTGCGCCAGGTGCTCCACCGCCCGCTCGGTAAACTCCGGCAACACATTCGCGTAGTACGCCGTCATCTCCTGGCTCGTGAACGCGTTATACCGGGCCCCGATCTCGTCGAAGATCCGGTTCACGTCCTCCCACGTGTACTTGTCCGACCCCTTGAACATCATGTGCTCGAGGAAGTGCGACACCCCGTTGAGCTTGGGCTCCTCGTCCCGCGCCCCCGTCTTCACGTACAGGCCGAGCGCGGTCGAGTGCGAATCCGGATTCTCCTCGGAAATGATGTCGAGGCCGTTGGGAAGCTGGTGGTAGCGGAAGGAGAGGGGCATAGGTCGATCGATGTCGGTTGTGAGCAATGGCGCGCCCCGATGCAGTGGGGCAGACATTCTTGTCTGTCCGGACGGGTGAGCGGGGTCATTCTTGACCCCCGAGCCCGTCCGACTCGTGCGACCCATTATAGGAGCCCGCGTCACGCCTGCGAGTGATGCGCACACAACCAAACCCACGGAGCAAGCTCCGTGGGCTTTCACTCATCATTTAGACCTCTGCGCCCCCTCCGCGTCCTCTGCGCCTCTGCGGTGAATTATTCTCGCCGCGAGCCCGACAGCAGCGCCGTCGCCAGCACGCCCACTCCGAGCACGATCCCCGCGCTGATCCACGGGTGCAGCGACGCCCGCGTGTAGACGCTCGTTTCGCGCACCATCCCCTCGTAATCTCCGCGCTCGGCCAAGTCCTCCGACGGCTCGAACAGCGCATCGTGCCTTCCCCGCGCCTCCGGCCCATCCGACTCCTTCTGCTGCGCGTCGAACAGCGCCCGCTCCATGATCCGGTCCGTCGCCCGCGGCGCGTGGTGGCCCAGGGCCGAGACCATCTTTCCCGCAGATCCGACGAACACGTCGCGCTCGGCGTGCTCGCAGCAGTACACGATCGTCCGCGCCACCACGTCCGGCGCGTACACCGGCGCCGGCACGTTCGCCTCGCCCGGCATGTAGTTCTTCGCGTGCCGCGTGAACGGCGTGTTGATCGAGCTCGGCTTGATCAGCGTCACCGAGATCGGCGCCCCCTCCTCCTCCAGTTCCATCCGCAGCGCGTCCGTAAACCCCTTCACCGCGTGCTTACTCGCCGAGTACATCCCCTGCACCGGGATCGCCCGGTCCGACAGTGCCGAGCCGATGTTGATGATCGCCCCGCC
>DATHXE010000057.1:0-3053 GCA_035459845.1 Tepidisphaeraceae bacterium
CGACCGCACCACCTTGTGGAAGTACACGTTGCGGTACATGTTGTACCGGGCGTGCAGATAGTCTTCGATCGCGCTGGCGCCCTTGCCGGTGACGACGAGTCGGTTCGACTCGACGTCCAGCGCGTGCAGCAGCCACTGCAGGTCGAACTGCCCGTACCGGCTGCCGGTCATGTGGTTGTCGCGGAGCAGGTAATCGAACCGGTCGGCGTCGAGCTGCGACGAGATCACGTCGTTCAGAAACGAACGCGCGCCGTCGGTCGCGCCGAAGAACGCCGCCACCTTCTCGGGCAACAACCGGTCGTGCTGCCAGAGCAGGCGGTGCACCTCGCTGTCGGGGTCCTGGATGACGCGGAGCGTGAGCTTCTCGTGGGGGAAGTGGCTGACCCGCTCGAACACGTGCGAGAACGGCCCGTGACCCAGATCGTGGAGCAGGGCCGAGACGAGGCAGAGCGTCCGCTGTTCGTCGGAGATCGTCGTGTGCCGCTCGATGTGGCTGAGCATCTTCCGGGCCGTCTCCAGCACGCCCAAACTGTGCGCGTACCGCGAGTGGGTGGCCCCGGGGTAGGCCAGGTGGGTCATCCCGAGCTGCAGGATGCGGCGCAATCTCTGGAACTCGGCCGCGTTAAGTAAACTGAACAGCAGCCGGTCCAGCGGTTGGTCCGTCCGGAAGGCGATCACGTCGTGGACCGGGTCGCGGATGATTTTCTCGGCCATCGATATTGTATTATGTTCAAGCCGGCGACGACCGCCACACCGATAAGGGGGGAGACATGTCTTCTTAATAGGGCGTGACATCGGGCTAGCCGCTTCAGCGGCTAGTGGGACGCCACAAACCGTCCGACCCGCCACGACGCCTGACCTGAACTGCTCCGAACCTCAGACTCGCCGACCATGCAAACGCGGTTGCTCATCCTCACGATCGCGACGTGCGCGGCGCTCCTCCCACACCCCGGTGCACGCGCCGCCGACAAGCCCCGCCAGACCACGGTCGTCACCCTCCGCGGCGGCGCCTTCACCCCGCAGCGCGTCACCGTCCGCGCCGGCGACACGGTCGTCTGGGCCAACGCCGACGACCGCGACCACACCGTCACCGCCGCGTCCGGCGCCTTCGACTCGGGCAACATCCGCCCCGGGGGCTCCTTCGCCTGGCGCGCCACCAAGCCCGGCGACTACGCCTACGGCTGCTCCCTCCACCCCCGCATGCGCGGCGTCGTCTCCGTGCAATGATTCGGAAGGGCGAGGCTCCCGTCCGAGCCGTTCCCCTCCCGCGGATCGACCGCCCGCCTGTCCCGGCCGCGAGTAATATTCCCCCGCCCGCGTCGCGTTCGCGTATGCTGTCGCGCAACGATTCCCTCACCCCTCACCGAAAGGCACCGCATCATGGGCGATAAATCCCCGAAGGCCAAAGGCAAGCAGGCGAACCAGAAGCAGGCCAAGACCAACAGCGCCGACCAGAAGAAGCAGGCCGCCGTCGCCGCCAAGAAGGCCCCGACGAAGAAGTGAGTCGAGCACGGGCGGGCCGGGGCGTTTGACCCTTCCCCCGCCGTTTGCTATGATTCGCCGTCCAATGACGATCACGATTACCATCGCCCCGATCATTATTGCCCCGCACACGCGCGGGTAGGGCGACGGTTCGTTCGCAGTGATTCCCAACCGCCCTGCCCCCGTGGCAGGGCGTTTTCGTTTGTAAGAATGTTGAACCACGAAGGCACGAAGACGCGAAGAAAACAAAGGAGAGGACGGATCGGTCGCCGGCCCTCTCCGAACAATCTTGTTTGGTTTTGTCTTCTTCGCGCCTTCGTGCCTTCGTGGTTCAAATCGAATTGAGAGCGAGCTATGTCCACCCGCCGGATCGAGATCTACGACACGACCCTCCGCGACGGCACGCAGGGCGAGGGGTTTAACCTCTCGCTCGAGGACAAGCTGCAGATCGCGGCCAAGCTGGACGACCTCGGCGTCGACTACGTCGAGGGCGGGTTCCCGCTGTCCAACCCGAAGGACGAGGCCTTCTTCAAGGAAGTCCGCGGGCTCAAGCTCAAGAACGCCAAGGTCGCCGCGTTCGGCATGACCCGCCGGCGGGGCGTGCGGGCCGAGGACGACCCGGGCATGCGCGCCCTGCTCGCCGCGGAGACGCCCGTCGTGACGATCGTCGGCAAGACCAGCCCCTACCAGGTCGAGAAGGTCATGAACGTCTCGCTCGACGAGAACGTGCAGATGATCGCCGACACCGTGCGCCTCATGCGCAGTGCGGGCCGGCAAGTCGTGTACGACGCGGAGCACTTCTTCGACACCTTTAAGGTCAACGCGGACTACGCCCTGCGCACGCTGCTCGCGGCGCAGGAGGCGGGGGCGTCGGTACTGTGCTTGTGCGACACCAACGGCGGGTCGATGCCCGAGCTGGTCGCCACCGCCGTCGCCGCCGTGCGCACCAACACGTCCGCCATGATCGGCATCCACACGCACAACGACTGCGGCCTCGCCCTCGCCAACGCTCAGGTCGCGATCCACGCCGGGGCCGATCACGCGCAGGGCACGATGAACGGCGTCGGCGAGCGCTGCGGGAACATGGACCTGATCCCGCTCATCGCCAACCTCCGCCTGAAGTACAACCTCGACTGTCTGCGCGAGGGCACGCTCACCAAGCTCACCGACGCGAGCCGGTACGTCTACGAGATCGCCAACTACAACCTGGTGCCCGGCCAGCCGTACGTCGGCCAGTCCGCCTTCGCCCACAAGGGCGGCATGCACGTCCACGCCGTCCAGAAGGACGCGAGCACGTACGAACACGTCTCACCCGAGTCGGTCGGCAACACGCGGAAGATCCTCGTGTCCGAGATGTCGGGCGTCTCGAACATCGCGACCAAGGCGGGCCGGAAGTTCAACGTCGAGAACGACAAGGAGACGCTGCGCCGCGTGCTGCTCCGCGTGCAGGACCTGGAGAACGCCGGCTACCAGTTCGAGGCGGCCGAGGCGAGCTTCGAGCTGCTGCTGCGCAAGGAGATCAACCGCCACAAGGCCTTCTTCCACCTCGACCACTACCGCGTCTCCGTCCT
>DATHXE010000058.1:0-2716 GCA_035459845.1 Tepidisphaeraceae bacterium
GGTTCCGGCGGCGGGTACACGGTCGCGCGCGAGCTCTACCGGCACGTCGCGCTGGCCCGCTCCGACTGGCGCGTCACGATTCGAGGGCCGGGTGAGCGACGCGCGCGTCGCCCGAGGTGCTGACGACCGCCCGCGCGTTCGTCCTGATGAGCGGGCGGCACGGTTTCAGTGGCCGGCGACGGGGGAACAAATGGCGAATGCGCCGAATCGCCGCGGCGTAGGGGGGTGAACCCGCCAGGCGGTCGCTCTTCGCAGTCAGGCCTGGAAGACGTTCCCCTTCACCCCGCGCATCGCGTTGCGCGTGTCGACGACCAGCCTGGCGTGCCTGCCGACGGCGGCCCAGTCGTACGCCGCGTGGTTCGTCGCGACCACCACGCAGTCGTACGCCGCCAGTTTCTCAGGCGAGATCTCGACGCTGGTCATCTGCAGGTCGTGGTGGCGCATCTTGTGCGTCGCGGGGACGTGCGGGTCGTTGTAGTCGACCTCGGCGCCGAGGTGCTCGAGCTTCTCGATGATCTCGAAGCTCGGGCTCTCGCGGACGTCGTCCACGTCGGGCTTGTACGCCAGGCCGAGCACGAGGATCTTGGAGCCCTTGATCGCCTTGCCCTCGCCGTTGAGCGCGAGCATCGTGCGGTTGACGACGTAGTCCGGCATGCTGCGGTTGACCTCGCCGGCGAGCTCGATGAACCGCGTCGTGTGCCCGACCTCCCGCGCCTTCCACGTGAGATAGTACGGGTCGATCGGGATGCAGTGCCCGCCCAGCCCCGGGCCCGGGTAGAACGCCTGGAACCCGAACGGCTTGGTCTTGGCCGCCTCGACGACCTCCCACACGTCGATGCCCATCGCCTGGAGGACGACCTTCATCTCGTTCACCAGCGCGATGTTGACGGCCCGGTAGATGTTCTCGAGCAGCTTGGCGGCCTCGGCGACCTCGGCCGTGCTGACCGGGACGACCTGCTTGATCGCCTTGCGGTAGAGCGCGACGGCGACCTCGCCGCTCTTGGCGTCGATCCCGCCGACCAGCTTGGGGATCGTCTGCGTGTTGTGGTCCTTCCGGCCCGGGTCCTCGCGCTCCGGCGAGTAGGCGAGGTAGTAGTCGACGCCGCACCGGAGTCCCCTGGCCTCGAAGTGCGGCTGCATGACCTCGCGCGTCGTCCGCGGGTAGGTGCTGGACTCGAGGACGACCAGCTGGCCCTTGCGGAGCGTCTTGGCGATGTCGAGCGCGGTGGCCTCGACGTATGCCAGGTCGGGCTCCAAGTGCACGCCCAGGGGCGTCGGGACGCACGAGATCAGCGCGTCGCACTCGCCCATGCGCATCACGTCGGTCGTCGCGTCGAACTTGCCTGACGCGACCATGTTCTTGACGTAATCCTCGCCCAGGTGCTTGAGGTAGTTCTCCCCGCGGTGCAGGGCCTCGATCTTCCGCGGGTCGACGTCGAACCCGATGACCTTCATCCCCGCCTGGTTGAACGCCCGCATGAGTGGCAGGCCGACGTACCCGAGCCCGATCACCCCCACCACCGCAGTTCCGTCCGCGATCTTCGAAAGTAAATCCGCCAAAATAGCAGCTCCTAGCAGCGCACCCTCGCGCGCCCGCCACTCTACCCCCGGGAGGGCGAAACGCCAGAGTGGCCCCCTCTCCCGGACGCGGTTGCACTGATGCGCGAGCAATGCTGATCGGGGCGCGTCCGGGCGGGGGGACCTATTCCCCCACGACGTCCAGCACCCCGCGCTCGACGTGCCACTCGACCACGTCGTCGGCGCCCAATACGCCGACGATCTGGCCCTCCTTGCCGTCGCACTCGTACCGCATGACGACCCGCGCGGAACTCGCCGGGTCCGCCTCGCCCACCCACACGGTCAGCGCGCCCGCGCGCCCCGACCGCGGGGCGAGCCCGCCCACCTCGGCCCCGTGTGCGGGCAGGTACGGCGGCGTCTCGCTCAGCATTCCCAATCGGTTGCCGGGTCTATACCCGCCTTCGAACACGCGCGTCCGCACCCGCAACACCGGCGTGACGACCCCGTGCTCCGCCGGCACTTCGATCATCTGTGCGAACACGAACACCAGCCGTTCGGGGCCGCCCGGCGCGCGCCGCCCGCCCGCGAACATCACCGGCCGGTCTCCGCTCCACTTCGGTAAGAGCCCCCGCGCCTCGTCCGGCAGCCACCCGCGCCAGGCCGAACCCGTCACCACGTCCGCCTCGCCCGGCCGGTCGATCGCGACCGGCGACAGGCCCGCCGCCTCCGCCGGCGCGTTGGTCATCGCGATCTGACCGTCCGGCGCCGCGACCCGCATCACCGGCCCGACGGCCTCGGTCCGGTCGCTCGAATCGCCCGCGCCCGCGCGCAGGAAGCGGTCCATCGCCACCGCCGCCAGGATCACCCCGCCCACGATGCAAAGGACCAACGCCCGCCGCGCCAGCGGGAACTCCCGCGGCGGGGCGACGACGCCACCGATCAAACCCGTCCCTTGACCCGTCATAATCGCACCTCGTCGTGCGAGAGAGAGAAATCGGCCCGCCGCGCGCCGATGGTCGGCCGCGGCCGGGACGACCAATCTAGACGTCGCGAACAACAACGCACAGCAAATAATCCGCGGCCCGGCCCGCGCCGTCGGCCGCCTCACACGTGCCGCAATGGAACGCGGGGCCTGTTAGGATATTTCCCGCATGTCCGTGTCTTTGCCGTTAACTCCGCCGCCCGCGCTACCGCTCCG
>DATHXE010000059.1:0-9542 GCA_035459845.1 Tepidisphaeraceae bacterium
GCGGCCGCGCCGGCGCCGCGCTCCGAGGCGCTGCCGACCATCGTCATCGGGACGGCGCTGGCGGCCGCGGTCACGCTCGGCGGGCTGCGACTCGTGTCGCGGCGGCGGGTCTCCGGCGGGACGCTGGCGGTCGTGCTGGGCGCCGGCGCGGTGGTCGCCGCGGCCTCGGTGGTGTGGGCCAATGCGGCCCCGCCGAGGAACCGTGTGGTCGAGCCGGTCAAGGCGCCGCCGGTGGCGGGGGCGTTCCCGGTCGTCGTAGAGATCGTCGACGGCGGGGAGTTGGAACTGACGCTGACGGCGGAGCAGTTGGCGAAGATCACGCCGAAGAAGTGACCCCGGTGGATGAAGTGGCATGGGTACGGCCGTAAGGCCATGCCCGTGTCTTCAACCGTCACCGTATGTCCACCGTCGATTCCTCCATTCTCACGCCACTGGAGTACGGCACAGCTGGAACCTCGCCCTCTCGCGCGCGGGACGGCGCGGGCGTCCGCCTGTTCGTCGCCGCGTCGCTGGCGGTCGCGGTGCTCGCGGCGGCGCTGGCGGGGTGGGTGCCGCTCGGATTTTCGATCGTGACGGTGTTCCTCTTCGCCGGGCCGCACAACTGGATGGAGTTCCGGTACTTCCTCACGAAGATGCCGGCCCACTGGGGCCCGATGCGCGGGTTCTTCGTCGCCGGGATCGGGGGCGTGCTCGTGCTGACGGGCGGGTTCATCGCGATGCCGGTGCTCGGCCGGCACTTCGCGTGGGACGATCGGGTATGGACCTACGCGTCGTCGACCTGGAACTCGGTACTGGTCCTCTGGGTCGCGGGACTCGTGCGGGCGCATTTCGCGTTGAAGCGGGACGGTGACGTGCACCCCGCGGCGGCGTGGGCTTGGCCGCTGGCGCTAGTGCTCGTGGCGGGGGTGTGGGCCGCGCCGCACGCGTGGGAAATCGGGCTGGTGTACCTCCACCCGCTCGTGGCCCTGTGGTTCCTGGATCGCGAGCTCGGTCGGCGCAGGCCGGCGTGGCGCGGGGCGTACCGCGCGTGCCTTTGCGTCGTGCCGATGCTGCTCGGCCTGATCTGGTGGCGGCTGCACGATGCGCCGGCGCTGGCGGGGCAGGACATGCTGTCGATGCGGATCACCCGGCACGCCGGCGCGGAGTTCATGTCCGGCGTGTCCGCGCACGCGCTGGTCGCGACGCACACGTTCCTGGAAATGCTGCACTACGGCGTGTGGGTCGTGGCGATCCCGCTGATCGCGACGCGGACGGCGCCCTGGCGGCTGGGTACCGCGCCGCTCGTCCGGCGGTCGCGGGCGTGGCGGACGGCCGTCGTCGTCTTGCTCGGCCTTGGCCTCGCGACGGTACTCGCGCTCTGGGGCGGTTTCGTGGCGGATTACCCGCTGACGCGCGACCTGTATTTTACGGTGGCGATCGCGCACGTACTGGCCGAGGCCCCGTTCCTGTTGCGGACGTTCTGACCATGAACCCCGCCGACCTCTGGTCCTTCCTCCTCCCGCATTACCTGCTGACGGTCGCGATCGAGGCGCCGATCCTGCTCCTGGGATTGTCGGCCGCGCATTCGATTCCGCGGCGACTTGTGGCCGGCGTGTGGCTGACGGCGTGCACGTACCCGATCGTCGTCCTGGTAATGCCGCTGGTGTTTCGAAACGCGCCGCGCGGCGTGTACCTGGCGGTGGCCGAAACGTTCGCGCCCGTGGCGGAGTGCGCGATCTTCTGGGCGGCATTCCAGCGCGGGCGGGGGCTCACGCGCGGGCAGGTGTGGCGGGATTGGGGGGTGATCACGGTGGCGAACCTGGCGTCGTTTTTGGTGGGCGAGTGGATGAACGCGCGGTCGTAAATGTGAGGTACTCGGACCGCAAGCGGCACTCGCGGGCGCGCCGATTCGGATGTAGATTGCGCGCATGCGCCTGACGCCCTTCCTCGCCCTGTTCGTAGCGGCATTTCCCACGAGCGCCGCCGAGCGGCCCCTGATGCGGGACCTGATGGGGTTGAACGTACACACCGTTCAGTTCAGATCGGACCTGTACAAGCCGATCTGCCGGCACCTGCGCGATTACCACCCGCTCGAGTGGGACACGGGCAAGGACACGTCGCGGGCGACGACGTTCCCCTTCGCCGCCAACCGGGTCGACTGGTCGAAGCTCTACGGCCAGTGGGCCAAGGCCGGCTACGAGGTCGACGCGTGCGTCATGTTCGACAACCTCAAGACCGACGCCTGGAAGGACCCGGCCAAGGACGCGCGAGCCTACGGCGAAGCCTTCGCGAAGTACTTCGGCCCGTCCGGCAAGCAGCCGTGGGTCACGTCCGTCGAGGTCGGCAACGAGCCCGCCAATTACTCGGTCGAACAGTACCGCGCGATCTTCGAAGGCATGGCGAAAGGCATCCGCGCCGGCGACCCGAAGATGAAGATCGTGACGTGCGCCGTGCAGACGGGCAAGCCGGACAAGTGGAGCAAGCCGATGTCCGCCGTCGAGGGGCTGACCGACCTTTATGACGTCCTGAACATCCACAGCTACGCGATGAAGGAGGGCTGGCCGACCTGGCGGCGGTCGTACCCCGAGGACCCGTCGATCCCGTACCTCAAGCTGATCGAGGACCTCGACAAGTGGCGCGACGAGCACGCCAAGGGCAAGGAAGTTTGGCTGACCGAGTTCGGGTACGACGCGACGACGAAGAAGCCGGACCCGAAGACCGAGTTCAAGAAGTGGGAGGGCGTGACGGACGAGCAGCAGGCCCAGTGGATCGTGAGGTCGTTCCTGCTGTTCTCGGCCATGCCGGTCGACCGCGCCTACCTCTACTTCTTCAACGATAAGGACGAAGCGAAACTGCACGCGTCGTCCGGCATCACGCGCGACTTCAAGCCCAAGCCGTCGTTCCACGCGGTGGCGCACTTGTACAAGACGCTGGGCGACTACCGCTTCACGCGCGCCGTGCTGAAGGAGGCCGGTGGCGCACACTGCTACGAGTTCACGAAGGACGGCGGCGACCGGATCTACGTCGCGTGGATGGCGACGGCGGACGGGAAGGGCGCGCGCACGGTCCTGCCGATCGGCAAGGGCGCGACGGTGGCGGAGGTCATGCCGACGGCGGAGGGCGTGGCGGGCAAGGTGGAGTTTGAGGGGAAGGGTGAGGGCGTCGAACTTCTCCTCACGGGGACGCCGGTATATGTGCGCGTGAAGTGAGCGTCGTTAAGGCTTCTTCACTTCGACCTCGACCTTGTGGATCGCCAGGTTCCCGCCGAACGGCGCGAGAATGGGCGTCGTCGCGGTCTTGGCGTACTCGCCCGTGTTCCGCACGCGGACGAGCAGCGGCGCCGCGGCCGCGCCCTTGGGAACGTGGCGGGCGGTGATCGTGTAGGTGCCGACCGGGACGTCGCGGATAGCCCGGCCGTCGCCGGTGGCGACGAGTTTGCCGGTGATCGGCTTGCCGTCGGAGCCGTCAATCAATTTGCCGTCGGGCGTGAGGGTGAGCTCGACGTCCTCGAGTTGGACGTCGACGTCGCCGGGCGGAGTATAGGCGACGACCATCCCGCCGTAGTAGCCGTCCTGCGGCGCGGGCCGGCGGCCGGTCAGGCGCCAAGTGAAGTCGCGGATCGCGCCCTCGTCGCCATTGACGTCGTCCGGCGTCTCGGGGTGGAGGTCGAACGCGTACCGCGTCTCGCCGATGTCGCGGGTGAGCTTGGCGGTCACGCGGTAGGCGCCGTTGGGGACCTTGATGCGGTACGTGCCGTCCTTTCCGGTGCGGGCCTGGGTGTTGGCGTTGTAGAGCAGCGTGTGGTCGGCGTTGACGACGGCGCCGGCGACCGGTTGGCCGGCCGCGTCGACGACCCGGCCCTTGATGACCTTGGGCTCGGGCTTCTCGGCGGGCTTCTCCGCCGGCTTGTCGGCGGCGAAGAGGACAGGGGCGGCGAGGAGCAGGACGGCGAGGGTGCGGAGGATCATGGTACGACTCGGTCGGGTTACGGGAGAGATACGACGTTCACCTTATATTGGCGGATCGGGGCGGCGGGGGACAAGGGGACCTGTTGAGGGCAGATCGGGAAGCCGGGTGCCATGCCCTCGCGAGCCGCCAGTGTCGTGCCTTCGCGGATGCGGGCAGTCGGCTCGAGTGGGCATGCCCCAGAAGCGTTCGATTTCGAATTCGAGGGCCGCTGGGGCATGGCCACTCACCGCGATGACGTCCTTTCGCGGACGAAGGATTCTGGCGCGGTGCGAGGCCATGGCACCCGGCGCGCGTTTCGTAGCTCACTAACTACTTTCACTCGAACCCGTATTCCTTCCACCGCTTGCTCACCAAGGCCTTGGTCTTCTCGTCCATCGCGAGTTCCTTCGGCCACGTCCGAACCTTTCCCTCGGCCGGGAGTTTCACCGTGGCGTCGAAGCCCATTTTGCTGCCGGCGCCGAGGTCGGGCGACGCGTGGTCGAGGATGTCGACGGGGCCGTGGACGACCTCGGTGTCCCTCGCCGGGTCGCAGTTGGCGTAGAGGTGGAACATGACGTCCTGCTCGTCGTGGACGTTGACGTGCTCGTCGACGACGACGATGAACTTCGTGAACGCCATCTGCCCGGCGCCCCAGATCGCGTGCATGACGCGCCGAGCCTGGAATGGGTACTCCTTGCGGATCTTGACGAATGCGCAGTTGTGGAAGACCCCGGAGATCGGCAGCGAGTAGTCGACGATGTCGGGGATCAGCATCTTGAGCAGCGGCAGGAAGATCCGCTCGGTCGCCTTGCCGAGGAAGTAGTCTTCCATGGGCGGCTTGCCGACGATCGTGGTCGGGTAGATCGGGTCGCGACGGTGGGTGATCGCGGTGACGTGGAAGGCGGGATACCAGTCGGCGAGGGAGTAGAACCCGGTGTGGTCGCCGAACGGGCCTTCGAGGAGCTTTTCGGTCGGGTCGACGAGCCCCTCGATGACGATCTCGGCGTTGGCGGGGACCTGCATGTCGATCGTCTTGCACTGCACGAGCTCGATGCCGTGGTTGTTGAGGAACCCGGCGAAGAGGAGCTCTTCGACGCCCGGCGGCAGGGGGGCGGTGGCGGCGTAGGGGAGGACGGACTCGCCGCCGAGGACGATCGCCAGCGGCATGGGCTCGCCGCGCTTCTGGTACATCCGGAAGTGCCGGGCGCCGTCGTGGTGCATGTGCCAGTGCATGGCCGCCAGCTTCGGCCCGTGCACCTGCACGCGGTACATGCCGACGTTGCGCGAGCCGTCGTTAGGGTTCTTCGTGTAGATGCCGGCGAGGGTGATGTAGCGGCCGGTGCCAGTCTGCGTGTCGGCGGCGCGCTCCGCGGCGGCGGCGTCGAACACTTGTCCGGAGCGGAGGTCTCCGTCCAGGGGCCAGCACTGGATGATCGGCAGGCGCGTGAGGTCCGCCGCGTCGCCTTCGAGCACCACCTGCTGGCAGATGCCGGTCTTGGTGATGCGCGGCGGGAAGCCGGCCATCTTGATCAAGTCGGGGAGCTTCTTGAGCTTCTGGAAGAACGTGCTCGGGATCTCGGGCTTGACGAGTTGCTGCACCCGCTCGGCCAGCGCCTCGAGGTTGTCGGTGCCCAGGGCCTGGTTGATCCGCCAGTAGGAGCCGAACGTGTTGATCGCGACGGGGATGTCGGAGCCCTCGACGTTTTCGAAGAGGAGGGCCTTCCCGCCCAGCTTGGCGGCGGGGTTGCGGTCGAGCTCCTTGTGGCCGTGGGGCGCGGGGCTCTTGGACATGCGGTCGGCGATCTCGGCGATCTCGAGGGCGGGCGAGACCTTGGCCTTCACGCGCGCGAGCTCGCCGGTGCGGTCGAGGTGGGCGACGAACTCGCGGAAGGTGGACGTGGGCATAGTGCGCGGATGGTAGAGGTGGGGTGGGGCGGGAACAAGCGGGCGAGTGGCGCGCCTGAGGGACCCCAGCGACTTGTCGCGGCACGGCGGGGGAAAACCGTCGGTCACCGACGGCCGTTTCACAACTTTCGCTAAGGGAATGAACTTCCGTTACGCCGTGTTTACTGAAATGGACGGTCGGGATGCGCATCTACCCAACCGCCCGACGATCTGACGGGCACGCGTGCAACCCGACCGCCGCCGGCGCGTTTCTTTGGACCCGTTCGCGGGATTCGCGGTCCCGGAAGAAACCGACGCGGACGGGTTGGGCGTAGGAGAGATGACCGGCACGTCGCGCGGAACCCACGGAACGAGTTCCGTGGGCTTTCGAGTGCCGCGCGCGAGCTTCGGGTTAAGGAAACGGTTGCTCGCTCGTCTTAATAGGAACGGGATTCCATCTTCGGGCCGAACCGCGTTTGACTCGCGCCGGGCGCACTGGCATGATGGCGCGTCGCGGGTTATCGGTCCCTGGAATCGGCTACGGAAGGCCAGATTCGCCCCGGAAAACCCGGGAAACGCGCCCCATTTCGGGGCCGGGGAGCCTCATGCAGGCGCAGACTCAAATTTCGCGGAACTTCCACACCCCGCCCGCGTCCAAACCCATGTCGAGGCTGATCGGAGCAAACGTCGAAGCGAGCGGCGAGCAGCCGGGTCCAATCAACCTGGCGGCGCGGCGCGAACTGGACTGGCTCCGCAAGGCCCAGGACGGTGACCGGTCGGCGTACGGACAGTTGGTCCTGGCGTACCAGGACCGGTTGTACAACGCGATCGTCCGGACGGTCGGCGATGTCGAGGAGGCGCGCGAGCTGACTCAGGAAGCGTTCACGCGCGGCCTGACCAAGCTCGACAGCTTCCGCGGCGACGCCGGGCCGTACACGTGGCTGTTTCGCATTGGGATGAACCTGGCGATCAGCCACCTGCGTAAGGTGCAGCGGCACCGGGTGTTCTCGCTGGACTCGCCGGGCCGGAATGGCGCCGGCGGGCGGCACGATTCGTCGTCGGGCGACGACCAGGCCTCGAGCCTGGCGGACCGCCTGGCGCGGGACACGGCCGACCGCCCGCCCGAGGCGCTGGAGCGCCGCGAGCAGCACGCGCAGGTCCTGGCCGCCCTGGGCCGACTCGACGCCGAGTATCGCGCCGTACTGGTGATGCGCGACGTCGAGGGATTCGACTACCAGCAGATGGCCGACGTACTGGGCCTTCCGCTGGGGACGCTGAAGAGCCGCCTGTTCCGGGCGCGGTTGGCGCTGCGGGACGAACTGCGGGCGTACCTGTCCGACGCCAAGGCTGGCGGGCCGTCACAGGCCCAGCAACCGCAGGCGCAGGCGGGCGGGACGCCGCCGCCCGTCACGGGGACGCCGGCCGCGGCCAAGGCGAAGAAGCAGGCCCCGAAGGGCGCCAAGGGCCAGCGGCCCAACGGACCCGCGGGGTCGGCCGAGTCGCCGCGGCGCTGACCCTTGCCTCTCCTATCTCTGGTAGGGGGGCGGTGGACCCGGCGGCGAACCCGCCCCGCTCATTCCCCGCGCACGGCGCGCGGGCGAGTTGACGGGACGGGCGACGAGGTGTTAACCGGGAAGCGTCGGCGTATCGGCCGGTCGTTTTCGTGCCGGGTTTCGGGCGCAGTGCCCGCGAACCGGTCGGGACGGTCGGGCGTCTAAGCCGATGAGAACAGCGATGGACAGTAGCAAGGAAATCATCGAGGCCCAGCTCGCCGCGTACATCGACGGCGATCTGAGCGACACCGAGCGGGCCGAGATCGAGCGGCACCTCGACGCCCACCCCCAGCACCGCGCGCTGATCGCCGAGTTGATGGGACACCGCGAACTGGTGCGCACGCTCCCCCGCGCCGCCGCGCCGGCGGACATGAACGAGGCGCTGACCGGGCATTTGGAGCGGTCGGCCCTGTTGGACGGGGAGACCGAGAGTTCGCCGGCCGTCGCGGGGCGGATCCACCGCTGGCCGCAGATCGCGGCGGTAGCGGCCGTCGTGCTGCTGGCGCTGAGCCTGGGGATCGTCGTCTATTACGTTCTGCCGCCCGCGGGGCAGCCGTCGAACAATCTGGCGATCAACGATCCGGGTGCGGACAAGCGGGCGAAGGACGGGAAGTCCGCGGAGAAGGAACTGGCCAAGAAGGAAATGGCGGACGCCGAGCGCAACGCCGGGCGCGAGCTGCGCAAGGGCGGGTCGTTCGGCGGGACTGCTGCCCTCGACGCGACGGCGCGGCTCGCCGATGGCGAGGCGGCGATGCGTCCGAACCAGGGCAACCTCGCGGCCGGTGGCGTGGCCGGCGCGAACCTCGCGGCGACGGCGAAGCAGCCGGCGATCGCCCCGGACGTGCTGGCGAATTCCAACCAGGTGGCCGGGCGGGACATCGAGGCGCTGCGCAAGTCGCTGGCCCGCGACGCGGCGGGCGAGCGCGTCGGGACGGCGTCGCGCGGGCGGGCGATGTTCCTGTACGTGTCCGCGGCCGACACGGTGGCGGCGAACGAGCGCCTGACGGCATATTTCAAGGACAATCACATCGAGCCGGTCGTGGTCAACGGGTTTACCGAGGGCAAGACGGTCGCCGGCGGTCCTGACCGGTCCGCCCTGGGCGGGGGCGTGTACGCACCAGGGTCGGTCGGCGAGACGTTGCAGGCGGGTGAAGCGGTCAAGCCGCTGGCGGAGGCCGGGCCGCTCGCCGCGGCGATGACGAAGCCCTCCGGGACCGGCGGCGTCGCGCGTGGCAGCACGGTGAACGAGAAGTCGGACGAAGGGCGAACCGAATCGCAGGTCGGGCGGTCGGATGGCGGGCGCGCGGCGCTCGCCAAGCCCGAGGCCGTCGCGGTTCGCGCAATGCCGACTGCCAAGGCCGCGCCGAGCCAGTCGGGCGGTGGCGCGGGCGGCGGCGGGAGTTACGCCGGTGGCGCGGCGGCGCCCGCAGGTGCGGCGACCGCCAACCAGGGGGACCGGACGAACGAGCACGGGAATGGGACCGACACGCAGGACCGGCGCATCGTCGCGGCCGCCGCGGCGCGGCCCGATGTTCGAGTCCCTGCGGCGGCGCCGGGCGCGGTCGCGCCCGCCGGTGGGGCGAAGACGGCCGGCACCGACTGGGCCGCCCCGGATGCGCCCGCCGACAAGGCAGTGTCTGAGGCCGGCGCCAAGCGTGAGACTGAGTTCGCCAAGGATGGCGCTGCGTCGTTTTACAAGCGTGCGGAGATCGGCGGCCATGTGCTGCGGGTGCGGATGCCGCGCCGGCAGGCGGTGGAACTGAGCGAGTCGCTGGCGCGGGAGGCCGGTTATCGCACACAGGTCGAGTCGCTGGATTCGGACCTGGATTCGGCGGTCGCGCTGAAGTCGAACGCGGTCGGGCTGCAAGCCGCCAAGCCGCAGTCGGCGATGGCGCTGGGCAAGCCGGCTGCGCCGGGCGACGAGGCGTCGGCGAAGGCCAAGCAGTCCGACGGGACGGCCGAGGCGGAGAAGGTCACCACGGCAGAGCCCAAGAACGACGAGCAGCGTCGGCGGATGGCCGCGGGGTCGCCGCGGCCCGACGCGCTCCGCGGGGCGACCGCGGCGGCCGCGCCCCCGCCCGCCCCGGTGCCGACCGAGGTTTCGCCGGCGACCCCGGCCGGGAACGACGACGACGCGCCCAAGGCGCCGGTTGCGGGCGACGCGCCGGGCGGAGCGAA
>DATHXE010000060.1:0-2159 GCA_035459845.1 Tepidisphaeraceae bacterium
AGAACGCGCCGGCCTTCACGGTCGCGTCGTTGGCGATGACCATGACCGTCCGGCCGTGGACCGTGCCGATGCCCGTGACGACGCCGGCCGCGGGCACGTCGCCAGCGTCCGGGTACATCTGCCACGCAGCCCACAGGCCGAGTTCGAGCAGCGGCGCGTCCGGGTCCAGCAGCCGGGCGAGGCGGTCGCGCACCGGGAGGCGTCCGAGGCGCCGCTGGCGGTCGTGACCGGCGGGGGGGCCGCCCTTGCGCAGTTCGGCTTCTTGTTCGAGGATCGATTCGGTCTGGGCGCGGAGGGCGGAAGGCTCAGGACGCGCCGGATCGACTGCGCACGCAGCCTTGCTTCGAGGTGTGCTCCGAACTCGCTTCAAGCCCATTCCTCCGCCGCTTGCGGCTTCGCCCCGTCAGTCTCTCGCACGCCGTCACAACTGCAGCCGGGTCGCGAGTTCCGGAGGGATCTCGTCATCGGCAGGATCTGAAGGCGACTGACTCGTGGGCGGGTAGCCCACGCCACGATCGTGCGCCCCGTTGCCGTTCGCGCCGCCGCCGTGGGCGTCGCCGGGGAATTGCGGGATGTGAGCGGTGTCGACGGGCCGGCCCGTCCCGCGCGAGTTCGGCGACGCCTCGTGGATCGCGAACGTCTCGTTCGGCAGCGTGGTGAAGTGCGCCAGCGTCGCGTCAGCGGCGGCGAGCATCGCGGCGTCGTCGTGGTGGAACAGGGCATCCAACGACTCGCGCACCTGCCGCCTGGCCGTGTCCATGAAATAGAGGGACGCCGCCCGGTCCTGCTCGAACGCAGGGCCGCTTCTACCGGCGCGAAGGTCGGCATCCAGGCGCGACAGCACGCACGCCCACGCGTGCAGGTAGATCGCGCTGTCCGCCAGCCGCGCCTGCACCGCCTGTCGAGTGACGATCGCCTCCTCGTAGTGCCGGCTCGCCTTGATGAACGCGTGGGAGTGCTCGCGCACCGCATGGGCCAGCGCATGCGCATGCGCCTCCAGGCTCGGGTGCACGTCCGGCGCATCCGGCGCGTGCCGCCGCACGCCTAGGAACACCTCCGCCCCGACCGACGCCGCCGCGCCGAAGAAGCCGGGCGTCTTGAGCGTCCGGAAGATCCGCCCCAGGTTGTGCCCGACCGAGCCGTGGTGGTCCCACGCGACGGCCTGGCGGATCCCGAGCAGCCGCTCGGCCAGTTGCTTCCCGCCGTACGCGAAGATGAACGACCGCATCACCTCGTTCGCCCCCTCGACGATCAGGTTGATCCGCGAGTCGCGCAGGATGCGCTCGACGACGTTTTCCGTCATGTACCCTTCGCCGCCCATGATCTGCACCGCGTCGTTGACGACGAGCCAGCCCTGCTCGGAGCAGAACACCTTGCAGATCGCCGTCTCGACCATGATGTCGTCGTCGTGGCGGTCGAGCATGGCCGTGGTCGCGTAGAGCATCGCTTCCATCGCCCTGCACCGGGCGGCCATCCGCGCGATCATCTGCTTCACCAGCTCAAAATCGGCCAGCGGGCGCTCGAACTGGTAGCGCGTCTGGGCCCATTTAACAGCCTGCTCGAAGGCCGTCTTCGCCCCGCCGAGCATCCCGGCCGACAGCGTGCACCGCCCGTAGTTCAAACACGTCAGCGCGACGTGCAACCCGCGCCCCACCTGGCCGAGCAAATTCGCGCGCGGCACCCGAACCTCCTTGAACCGGATCCGCGCCTGCCAGGTCCCGCGGATCCCGCACTTGCTCCGGTTCTTCTGGAAAATGTCGATCCCGCCCATGTCCGGCGTGCAGACCAGCGCCGTCACGCGGTCGCCCGTCTTGCCGGTCTTCGGGTCGGTCACTGACTGCTTGCACATCACCGTGAACACGTCCGACAACGCCCCCGACGTCGCCCACTTCTTTTCGCCGTTGAGGATGAAGTGCTGACCGTCGGGCGCGACGGTGCAGCGCGTCTGCTGCCCGCCCGCATCGCAGCCGACGTTTGGCTCGGACAAACAGAACGCTGACAGCGACTTGGTCGCGAGCATCGGCAGCCAGCGGCGCTTCTGCTCGTCGGTGCCGAACAACACGATCGCCTTGCACCCGATCGACTGGTGGGCCGACACCATGACCGCCGTCGACCCGCACGTCCGCCCGATGCGCTCGAGCGCGCGGTTGTAGGACGTC
>DATHXE010000061.1:0-2379 GCA_035459845.1 Tepidisphaeraceae bacterium
GCTCCGGCCGTTCATTTACAAGTCGTTCGACGGGACGCAGTTGGCGGGGATGCTGTTCGAGCCGCGGGCCCCGAAGGCCGAGGCTGAGGGCAAGCCGACGACGCGGCCCGCCCCGATCGCCGCCGAGGCGCCGGTCAAGCCTAAGGGCCTGATCGTGGTGATCCACGGGCTGACGGACCGGAAGGAGGCGATGCTGTCGGTCGCCGAGTCGTACGCCGAGGCCGGGTATGTCGCGGTCTGCCCCGACCTGCGGGCGCACGGGGAGTCGGGCGGGAAGTACACGTCGCTCGGGTATTACGAGAAGCGCGACATGATGGCGCTGTTGAACCACCTGCAGCAGCAGGGGTACGACGTGTCGCGCGTCGGGGCGTTCGGCGGGAGCCTGGGGGCGGCGATCTCGATCCAGTGGGCCGCGATCGACCCGCGGGTGAAGTCGATCATCGCGGTGGCCCCGTTCGCCGAGCTGCGGAGCGAGCTGACGCACGCGTACGCGAAGTTCAACATCGGGAGCCTGATCGCGGCGGTGATCGAGGACGCGGCGCAGAAGGAGGGTCGGTTCAAGATCGGGGACGTGTCCCCGCTGCAGTCCCTGGCGGCGATGGACACGCCGTTGTACCTGGCGCACGGGTTCAGGGACACGCTGATCCCGGATTCGGAATCGCAGCGGTTGTTCGAGGCGGCGCGCGGGCCGGTGGTGTACCAGCGGGCGATCGCGGGCCACATTGACATCCGCGACGCGCTGGGAAAGCCGTTCATGAAGCGGTCGATCGAGTGGATGAACGCGTACGTGCCGGCGGACACGGCGGCGCACAAGTACCCGATGTGGGTGACGCACTACGGCTCGCGGAACTTCCCGATGACGGCGCCGGTGGCGGTGTCGGACGGGGTGGAGGCGGCGACGCCGACGCCGTGAGCGGAGAGTCCACCGCATCGCAGAGGTCGCAGAGAGAACAGTTTTGATTTGCTCGACGCGTGCGCATGCAGCTTGAGGCGTGCGCACGCGTCGTTCGTTCGAGGGGGAAGACAATCGCGGGGCGGGGGGCTACACTCTGCGACCCGTTAGGGTACTCACACTCACAGGAGACGAACCACATGCCGACTCGCAACGCGACTTCCGTTTGGACCGGTGACCTGTTCAAGGGCAAGGGCGACATCAAGCTGTCGTCGGGGGCCTGGTCGGGGCCGTACTCGTTCGGGACGCGGTTCGAGAACGCGCAGGGGACGAACCCGGAAGAATTGATCGCGGCGGCGCACTCGTCGTGCTTCTCGATGGCGCTGGCGGCCGGGCTCGGCAAGGCGGGGTTCACGCCCGAGAGCGTTTCGACGACGGCGGCGGTGACGGTGGACAAGGTGGGCGAGGGGTTCAAGATCACCGGGATCAAGCTGACGACCGAGGCGAAGGTGCCGGGAATCGACGCGGCGAAGTTCAAGGAGATCGCCGAAGCGACGAAGACGGGGTGCCCGGTGTCGGGGGCGCTGTCGGCGGTGCCGATCACGCTGGACGCGAAGCTGGTGTGATCACGCGGACGTCGGATACACGCCGGGGCAGAGCGCACGGGCTTTGCCCGTAGCGCCGCCCCGGATCGCTCATTTTTCAGGTGGTCACCGCATGTCGCGCCCCACCGTTCTCGCGCTGGGTGAGATCCTCTGGGACCTGCTGCCCTCGGGGAAGCAGCCCGGGGGCGCGCCGGCGAACTTCGCGTTTCACGCGGGGCAGCTCGGGGCGGACGCGGTGACCGTGTCGGCCGTGGGCGACGACGCGGACGGGCGGGAGATCCTCGAGCGGCTTCGGGCGCTGGGGCTCCGCACGGATCTGATTGCCGTTGACCCGCATCACCCGACCGGGACGGTGACGGTCGCGCTCGATGCGGCGGGCGTGCCGTCGTACACGATCCACGAAGGCGTGGCGTGGGATTTCGTGCCCGAGACGCCGGCGCTGCTCGAATTGGTGGCGCGGGCGGACTGCGTCTGTTTCGGTTCGCTCGCCCAGCGGAGCCCGGCGACGCGGGCGACGATCCGGTCGGCGCTGGCGGCGACGCGGCCGGGCTGCCTGCGCGTGTTCGATATCAACCTCCGCCAGCACTACTTCGACCGCGACGTGATCGAGGAATCGCTCGGGCGGACGACGGTGCTCAAGCTCAACGATCAGGAACTGCCGGTGCTCGGCGAACTGCTGGGCATGGGCGGCGAAGACCTGATCGGCGACCTCGTCGGCGCGTTCGGGCTTCGGCTGGTCGCCGTCACGCGCGGGGGGCGGGGGGCAGTGCTGTACGGCGACGACGGGGCGGTCGTCGATCATCCCGGCTACCCGGCCGAGCCGATGGCGGACACGGTGGGCGCGGGCGACGCGTTCACGGCCGTTCTGGCGATCGGGTTGCT
>DATHXE010000062.1:0-1613 GCA_035459845.1 Tepidisphaeraceae bacterium
GTTCATCGACGCCAATAAGGCCCGCCCGTTCTTCCTCAACCTGTGGCACTACGCGGTGCACACGCCGCTGCAGGGCAAGAAGGAGGTCATGGCCAAGTACGCCGCCAAGGCGAACGACACGCCGCAGAAGGGCAAGCCGGCATATGCGGCGCTGGTCGAATCGGTCGACGACGCACTGGGCCGGATCATGGCCAAGCTCGCCGAGCTGAAGCTCGAGGAACAGACGATCATCGTCTTCACCTCCGACAACGGCGGACTGATCGGCGCGACCGGGGCGAACCTCGGCTCGCGCGCGGGCAAGGGCTCGGCGTACGAGGGGGGCGTGCGCGTCCCGCTCATCGTCAAGTTCCCCGGCTTGACCAAGCCCGGCACGACCTGCGCCGAGCCGACCATCACGCCCGACCTCTACCCCACGCTGCTGGCGCTGGCGCGCACGCCCGGCGACGCGGCCCACAACGCGGCCGTCGATGGCGCCTCGATCGTCCCCCTGCTCGCCGACCCGGGCGCCAAGCTCGCGCGGGACGCGATCTACTGGCACTACCCGCACTACCACCCGGGCGGGGCGACGCCGTACTCCGCCGTCCGCGCCCGCGACTGGCGGCTCGTCGAGTTCTACGAGACCGGCAAGGCCGAGCTGTACAACCTCGCCACCGACCCGGAGGAGAAAAACGATCTGGCCGACTCCAACCCGGACAAGGCGAAGGAGCTCCGCGCGATGCTGCACGCCTGGCGGAAGTCGGTCGCGGCCCAGGACCCGATCCAGAACCCGGACGCCAAGCCCGCGCCGGGACCGCGCGGGGCGGGGAAGGCGAAGTGACTCGCGCCCCGGCGGGGCCTTGCCTGCGCGCCGCGAAGATTCACCACGGAGGCGCTGAGGCACGGAGGGGCAGAGAGGATGGAGGGTGGAATGTGGAGGATGGAGGGGTGGTTCCGCCCGGCGCAGTGGCCGCGCGGTCGGGGGTCGTTATCGGTCCGGGTTTCGATCGTCGGGACGGGGGCGGACGGCGCGGTCCTGTAATCCACGGTCGTGGGGACGTGCCGCGGGGCTGTCGGGCCGGCGGGCGCGCGCGGCGGGGCGGCGAGAGCGGTTGTGAATGACTCGTTCGTCATTGTGAACGCCGCTAAAACAAGTGTGGGAGACTTCCAAACAACCGTGTAGGACTCTGCGACGCGCGTGGGAGAGTTCGAAACAGGTGTGGCGGACTCGGAAACAGGTGTGGGAAGGTCTAAAACAATCGTGGGAGCCTTCGAAACAGCTGTGGGAGAGTCTGCCACAGTCGTGGGAAAGGCTCCCACAGCTGTGGCGAACTCGGAAACAATCGTGGCAAAGTCTGCCATGATTGTTTTAACCGGCCGGACGGGCGTGAACGTTGTCCGCACAACGGTGGGATCGTCGGCCCCGATCTGCGGCCCACGCCCGCGCGGCGCGGGTTCGGATCAGCGCCGAAAATGCTTGCCGACTTCTCTGCGCACCCTCCGCGCCCTCGGCGTCTCCGCGGTGAATCTTCCGGCCCCCGCGAGCGGTGGGCGGTGCCCACCCTACGCCAGTTCCAGGCCGCTGAGCGTCCCCGTGCTGCTGCCGAATTTTCCCGTCTCGACGCCCAGCCGCTGGA
>DATHXE010000063.1:0-11311 GCA_035459845.1 Tepidisphaeraceae bacterium
GCCCGACGGGTTGCCTTCCACCAGTCTCCCGTCCGGGTTGACCTCGAGGTGGTAGTAGGCGTGGTTCGGCGTCTCGAGGGAGACCGCCAGGTGGTCGCCGCTCACGACGTCGGGGGCGACCACGAGCCGCGTCATGTCCGGCTCCTGACAGTGGATCTCGATCAGCAGGGCGTCCTTGTCCCACGCGAGTTTGAAGGTGGTGCCCGGGACGGCCTCCTTCCCGCCCCGGTTGGCCTTCAACTTGTGCGCGATCGCCGCGGACAGGTCCGGGCCGTCAACCCCGACCGCCAGTGGGGCGTTGGCCCGCCGTTCGGCGAGTTCGGTGTCCCTGGCCTTGTACTTGGCGACGAGTTCCGCCGTCGGCTGGAGCTCGGAGATCAGGGCTTGGACGCGCCGCCCGTAGACGGTGTCGCCCGCCGCCGCCTTCGCCTTGTCGAGAAGGCGCCTGAGCTCAAGCGCGGTCTTCAACGACACGTTCATCGGGTTCCCCCGGCCGCGGCCGCGGCTCACGTCCTTATAGGCCAGATTGGCCTCGGCGAAGTCGATCGCCTCTTTCATCGCCCGCGCGGCCGGGCCGTAAAACAGCGTGCAGTACTCGTCGAGCACCTGATCTACATCGAGGTCCGCATCCCAGTAGAAGCGCGACTGCACGTAGAGGGTGATGTGCTCCAGCCCCATCGCCTGCCACTTCGCCCGGTACTGGCTGACCTCGCCGTTCCCCCCGAGCGCGACCCCTTTGAGGTACTTGAGGTCCTTGGCCATCGCGCGCGGGTGGATGACCGGATAAGAGATCGCCGCGCCCCGGACCCCGTCCTCCCGCCCCCAGAGGTGGTAGAGGTTGTTCTCGTAACGGAAGAGGTTCCCCGGCGCCACCTTCGATTTCCACCGCTCCATGCGGGCGACGTAGTCGGCCCAGTGTTCGGGATCGTTCATCATCGGGCGGCCCGAGTTCGACACCTTGACCGCCACGTTGGGCGTGAACTTCCCGACCTTGTCGGACACGTCCTTGTAGGTCGTGTAGGCCCCGCCGATGATCAGCTTGTCCGGGTGCGTCTTGTACAGTTCACGGGCGACCCGGTCGGTGAAGCCCCACACCAGGTCGGCGGCCGACTTTCCCTTGCACCCGTCGCACCCGCAGACGGAGAGGCCGTCCCCGGGCCAGAGGTCCACGGCGGGCACCCCGGTGTTGTCGAACGTGGACCGGCAGTAGTCGATCGTCGCCCGGATGAGACCTTCGGAAGTAAAGCACGGCGTGCCGTGCCCGCGGTGCTCGGTGTCCCGCTTGCCGTTGAGCAGCGCGTAGTACTCGGGGTGGGCCTTTTTCATCGCCTCGCCGCGGTGGACGTGGGTCAACCCGTGCGCGCCGCCGGCCGGGCCGACCTTTTGGTAGGGCGAGTTGATCCCGATCCGCCGCGCCCACAGGACGTCCTCGAAGGAAAACCGGGCGTAGTTGTTCCACATCCACGAGCGGAAGTGGGTATCGGGCAGTTCGGTCGTGTTGACGGCCGCCAGACCGATTGACTTACGATCCGGCCGGACCTCGCCGAGCTCGCCCGGCATGAACCACCGGACGCCCAAGCCGCGCACGAACGCGCAGACGGCGTTGAGCGATCCGTTCTCGTCCTCATATTCGAACCCGCGCGTCGTGTTTCCCCCCGTGAGCCAGAGCGCCGCCGCACCTCCCCCGTAATACGCGTCGAGCACCGCGTCGGATTTGAACCGGTAGCTGGCTTCCCGCTTGGTCTTGCCCGCGGCCGGGTCGTCGACTGGTGCGCGCGGATTCGGCTCGCCCGGCTTCGCGTCCCCGGGCTTTCGCGGCGGCTCCGCGGGCGGGGTGAAATCGAAATCGTTCCCCAGCAGCACCAGCCAGTCCGTCCCGGACACGATCCGGAACGCGCCGTATTTGAGGTCGGCGCCAGTCACGCCCAGCTTGGCGGCCGCCGGGCTGCTCCCGACGTAGATCTTGACCGGCAGATTCGCGTCGGGGCTGGTCACGATCGGCAGGCGTGCGCCGCTCAGCTTCTGGATGTGGCGCTGTAGTTCCAGGGCCGCCAGGGTCGCCATCCGCGGACGGTTCTCCGCCGCGATGATGATCTGGGCGTGCGCCACCCCGTGCTCGACGATCCACGCCTCGCCCGCGCGAGCGAGCAAGGGCGAGACGCAAACGACAAGGGCGGCAATGAGCGGGAGGACGGGTTTCACGACGGTTGCTCCGCGGGTCGGGTACGGTGTAGTGGACGTCGGTCGCACGGACGACGTTGCCCGGTCTGACGGGGCGTCCCTCCCGGCAGCGGCAGGCGGGCCGGTGCGCGACAACGACAGAGATATCCCGCTCCCCGGCCCGCCGTTGCCGGGCCGCGCGGACTTGCCCGCCGGTGTGGACGGGCCGGAACACGAAGCGGGCACCGTCGCACTGTATATGGAGTCGGATCACAGTCCGGGCTGGGGAACCGGCCCCGTGCGGAGAACGGGGGTTTTCGGGGAAAGCGGATTTCTGTTAAGGGTGAATCGGTGGATTTGGCCGGGAATGCCGGCCCGGGGGTGTCGTCCCTCCCACGGATGAGGAGAGTCGGATCGGGGAAGGTGACGGGTCAGCGCGTTTGGAGAGGTGCTCGTGAGTTCAGTGAAGATGGCGATCGAAGTCCTGGAAGAACGGCGGCTGTTGGCGTACGGGTATTGGCCGACGCTGCTGAACATGGACGACGTGTTCACGAAGTACCCGTGGCTGGACGGTGGCGGGCTGGGCGTGGCGGTGATCGACAAGGGGATCGACTACTACCACCCGCTGATGGGCGGGAACGAGGCCACGGGCACGGTCGCGCCGCGGATCGAGAACGTCTACGACTATCGCGACAACGACACCACGCCGTTCCCGAGCGAGAGCGAGGCGACGGACCTGAGCAGCGCGCACGGCACCGGCGTGGCCGGGCTGCTGATCGCCGACCCGTACACGGACAACGGCGGCAACTCGTACAAGGGCATCCTGCAGGACCCGGACACGAAGATTTACAACCTGCGGATCGACCGGCACAACACCCAGCCGACGGTGAAGGCGGCGCTGCAGTGGGTGCTGGCGAACTACCAGTCGAAGAACATCGTCGCGGTGAACCTGACGGACTTCGTCGGCGCGGGGAGCACGCCGAGCTACGAGCCGGAATTGCAGGCGCTCAAGGCGGCGGGGGTGTTCATCGCCAGCCCGGTGGCCAACGACTGGATCCTGCAGCCGAACCCGCGCGGCCCGATCGGGTGGCCGGCTGCCAGCCCGTACGTGTTCGGCGTGGGCGGGATCAAGATGGACGGCACGCTACGCGACCAGACCCAGCGCGGGGCGGAGTTGGACGTCGTCGGGCCGGCCGAGTCGGTGACGCTCCCGTACTACATCCCGAGTAACAACACGCACCCGCTGCTGAGCGTGGGCACGGGCAACTCGTGGGCGACCCCGCACGTCGTCGGGCTGGCGGTGCTGCTCAAGCAGATCGACCCGACGCTGACGCCCGACCAGATCATGCAGGTGATCAACGACTCGGCCGTGCAGACGCCTGATCCCGACCCGGTGTCGAACCCGAACGGCACCGTCTTCTACCCGCGCCTCGACTTCCTCGCGGCAGTGAATCGCGTCTATGCGACGCGCGACGACATCTACGACCAGGGCAGTGGCGGGAGCGACGACCTGCCGCACGCCGGCGTGATTTCGCTCGTCAACGGCTCCGGGTCGATCAACAACCTCAAGCTGTTCGTCGGCGACACGGACTATTACAAGTTCGACGTCGCGACGACGGGCGACTATGAGGTCTCCGTCGGCTACGGCGGCGCGAGCAGTTTCCCGGCGGTGCAGCTGCTCGACGGCGGCGGCGGGATCCTCGACACGATCAAGGCCGACGGCGTTTCGCGTCGGTTCGCGCCCGGCACGTACTACCTCAAGCTGCAGAAGAGCTCGACGCTCGACGGGACGTACTCGGTGAACGTCGCGCCAGATTCGCCGCCCGCGGGGCTCGGCGCCGGCGCGGGGACGTTCAACACGATCGCGTACGACTCGGCCGGCGCGCTCCACTTCGCCTGGTTCGACCAGTCCGCGGGGAAGCTCAAGTACGCCAAGCGGACCGACAACACGTGGTCCAGCGTCCAGATCGTCGACGCGGCCGCGAGCACCGGCAACTTCATGTCGATGGCCCTCGACAGCACCGGCAAGCCGGGCGTCGCCTATTACGACGAGGCGAACACGGCGCTCAAATACGCCTACTTCAACGGCGCGAGCTGGGGCGTGCAGACCGTCGATGCCGATCTGACGACGGGGTATTACCCGTCGATCAAGTTCGCGGCCCCGGCCAAGCCGGTCATCGCGTACTACTACAAAAGCAGTGGCGACCTGCGGTTCGCGGCGTACACGGGCTCGACGTGGGCGATCTCGACGATCGACTCGCGCGGGGACGTCGGCCGGTACCCGAGCGTGGCGCTCAACCCGGTGAGCGGGCGGTGGGGGATCGCGTACGAGAAGACGACGACGGGCGACTTCCGCGTGGCCGAGCAGACGAAGAAGGGCTGGGTGATCACGGTGGTCGACCCGACCAAGTTCGGCGGCGGGTTCGTCTCGATGGCGTACAGCGACGCGGGCCGGCCGTCGTTCAGCTACTACGACGCGTTCAACGCCGACCTGAAGTACGCGCGGTACACGGGGAGCAAGTGGGTCGCGCAGGCCGTGGCGGCCAGGAACTCGCAGGGCCTGTACACCAGCCTGGCACTCGACCCGACCACGGGGGGCGAACCGGTGATCTACTATTTCAACAAGACCGCCAACGCGGTCATGATCGCCCGCAGCGAAAGCGGCGCGTGGTCGTTCGAGACGGCCGTGACCGGCGGCGGGCGCGGCGTCGTCCTGGCGCTCGACGCCGACGCGCGCGAGACGTTCTCGTGGCTGGAGGACGGGACGGGGCGGATACGCGTCTCGCAGTGGGCGTAACGCGCGAGAGGGCGTGGCAGTGGCTCCCGTCACAACACGTGAAGTATGGGGTGATATGATGGGGGTGATGCGAATCGTTGCCGGACTGCTCGGGCTGATGATCGTCGCCACTGCCGCGCGCGCGGCCGACGACGCGGACGGGGTCGCGTTCTTCGAAGCGAAAATCCGCCCCGTCCTGATCGAGCAGTGCTACTCCTGTCACTCGCACCAAGCGAAGAAGCTCAAGGCCGAGCTGTACATGGACTCGCGCGAGGGGCTGCTCAAGGGCGGCGAATCCGGCCCCGCGATCGTTCCCGGCGACCCGGCCAAGAGCCGGCTGATCGAGGCCGTGAGCTACAAGAACGTCGACCTGCTCATGCCCCCGAAGGACAAGCTCCCCGAGGGGCAGATCCGTGACCTCGAGCGGTGGGTCAAGATGGGGGCGCCCTGGCCGAAGGGGGACGCGACGAACGTCGCCGCGCGGGACGTATTCGACCTGAAGAAGCGGGCGGGCGAGCACTGGTGCTGGCAACCCGTGAAGGCTTACGCGCCGCCGGCAGTGAAGGATTCGGCGTGGGCGAAGGATCCGCTGGACCGATTCGTGCTGGCGAAGCTGGAAGAGAAAGGGCTGCGTCCCGCCGCCGAGGCGGAGCGGCGCGCGTGGATTCGGCGCGTGACGTTCGACCTGACCGGGCTCCCGCCGAAGGCGGAGGACGTGCGGGCGTTTCTGGCGGACCAGTCGAGCGAGGCGCACGCGAAAGTCGTCGATCGGCTGTTGGCGTCGCCGGCGTACGGCGAGCGGTGGGGCCGGCACTGGTTGGACCTCGTGCGCTACGCCGAGACGCTGGGCCACGAGTTCGACTACTCGATCCAGAACGCGTGGCGGTATCGGGATTACGTGATCCGGGCCGTGAACGAGGACGTGCCATACGACCGGTTCGTCATGGAGCACGTGGCGGGAGACCTGATCAAGGATGAACGCGGAAGGATGAAGGATGAGGGAGGGAAATCGATCCGCAATCCGCAATCCGCAATCCGAGATCCCGCAGTCGCGACCGGCTTCTTTTTCCTCGGCGAGGGGACGCATTCGCCCGTCGACGTGCGGCTGAACCAGGCGGAAACGATCGATAATCGGGTGGACGTGCTCGGCAAGGCGTTTCTCGGGCTGACGGTCGCCTGCGCGCGATGCCACGACCACAAGTTCGACGCGATCTCGACGGCGGACTACTACGCGCTCTTCGGGTACGCCAAGAGTACGCGGTACACGCAGGCGGCGACAAACGCGCGCGAGATCACGTCGGCGGCGAAGGAACTGGAGGCGGCGCGAGATGCGCTGAGGCGGGTTGTGGCGGTGGCGTGGCTGGCGAAGGCGGAGGCCGTGACGGCGGCCCTGGCAGAGGCGGGAAAGGACCCGAAGAAAGCGAAGGAGCTCGTGTCCCACCGGGTGATCGTGCCCGAGGCGGCGAAGGGTTCGGCGTTCGACTTGGGCGCGTGGTTCGTCGAGGGCGAGGCGTTCGCGCCGGTGCGGGTGGGGGACGCGGTGATTGGGGAGGGAAAGCGGGCGGTTGCCGGGGTGATCGAGACGCCGGCGACGTTCGACGGCCGGGGACGGTCCGTGCGGCTCGAGGGCGCGGTGCGCTCGCCCACGTTCGTCATCGATAGGAAATTCCTGAACGTGCTCGCGGCCGGACAGGGGGCGCGGATCAACATCGTGGTCGACAATTTCGGGATCATCCGCAACCCGATCTACGGCGGGCTGCAGCGGCCGCTCAAAACCGACGGCCCCGCGTGGCACGCGTTCGACCTGTCGATGTGGGTCGGGCACCAGGCGTACGTCGAGGTCGTCGACAAGACGGTCGGCGACCTGAGCACCGGCGGCAGCCCGCGCGACGCCTGGGCCGCGGTCTACGCGGTCACCGCGGATGACGGCGCGCGAAAACTAGAGCGCGAATCCACCCCGTTTGCCCCGTTTAGCCGCGACCCGAAGGGTGAGCTCCAAGCGAACCCGCAGGCGAGCGCGGTCGCCTTGGAAGATCTGCAACAGACGATCAACGCCTTCGGCGACGGCACGCTCGCATCCCTCCCCGAGGCCGGGCGGCGCACCGCAATGCTGAACTGGGCTATCGAGAAGGGCCTGCTCGACGTCACCGATGAACGGACAACGCAGGCCCTCGCACGACTCAAGGCCGCCGAGGCGAACGTCCCGGCGCCCGTGTACGCGCCCGCGGCGATCGACGGCAACGGCGTCGACGAGTACGTCATGATCCGCGGCAACCCGCGGAACGTGGGCCCCACCGTCCCGCGCAGGTTCCTTGAAGCGCTCACAAAGAAGGATGAAGGCGGAAGGATGAAGGATGAAGCGGAAGGGGCCTCCGCTCATCCTTCATCCTTCCTCCTTCATCCTTCCGGGTCAGGGCGCCTCGAACTCGCGCGCCGCATCGCCTCGCGCGACAACCAGCTCACCGCGCGGGTCATGGTCAATCGCGTCTGGCACCACCTGTTCGGCCGGGGCCTCGTCGCGTCGGTCGACAACTTCGGCGTCCTCGGCGAAAAGCCGTCACACCCGGAATTGCTGGATTACCTGGCCGGGCGGTTCATGGAGGAGGGGTGGTCGGTCAAAAAACTGATCCGCGCGCTCGTGCTCTCGAGCACCTATCGTCAGTCGAGCCGCTCGGCCGACCCGGCGTTCGACGAGGCCGACCCGACCAACATCCTCCTGCACCGCGCCAACGTCCGCCGCCTCGAGGCCGAGGCCATCCGCGATTCGCTCCTGGCGATCAGCGGCCGGCTCGACCCGACGATGGGCGGGCCCAGCGTCCCGGTGCACCTGACCGCGTTCATGGACGGCCGCGGGCGCCCGGGTAACAGCGGGCCGATGAACGGCGCGGGCCGGCGGAGCGTGTACCAGGAAGTCCGGCGGAACTTCCTCCCGCCCATGCTCCTCGCGTTCGACATGCCGCAACCGCTGGGGACGATGGGGAAAAGGAGCGTGACCAACGTCCCGGCCCAGGCGCTGATCCTCATGAACGACCCGCTCGTGCAGGAGCAGGCGAAACTGTGGGCAAAGCGTGCGATCGCGGGCGAAGCCAACACGGTCGCGCGCGTCCGGCGGATGTACGAAGAGGCCTACGGGCGGCCGGCGACGGTGGCCGAGGTGGGGGCCGTGGTCGCGTTCGTCGAGCGGTCGGCGGAGGACGAACCGGACGAACTGGCGACGTGGGCGAACGTGGCGCACGTGCTGATCAACGCGAAAGAGTTTGTGTTTGTGGAATAAGCAGGGGATTATTGATGTGGAGGGCGCGGGGTCGATTCGCGAGGGCCGACCCGCGTAGGATTTGGGGTAATTCGAGCGGGAGAACGCACCATGCGGGATCGATTCGGGGTTGCACGCGTTGGGGTGATCGTGGGAATGGCAGCGGCGGCGTCCGTGGCGGGCGCGGCGCCGGTGCAGTGGACGACGGCGAGCGGCGGCAACGGGCACTACTACGAGGCCGTGTTCGTGGGCGCGTCCGGGATCACGTGGGCCGCGGCGGAGGCCGACGCGGTCGCGCGTGGCGGACACCTGGCATCGGTCACGAGCGCGGCGGAGAACGCCTTCGTCTATTCGCTCGTCAGCGACCCGTCGTGGTGGCACTCGAGCGGCGGCGGGAGTTACGTCGGGCCGTGGATCGGCGGGACGCGCCCGACGACCTCGACGACCGCGTGGGGGTGGACCGACGGGTCCGCCTGGGCGTACACGAACTGGGCCGCGAGCCAGCCGACGAACACGAACGGGAACGAGTATTACGTTCACTACATCGGCGCCGGGACGACGCCCGCGGACACGTGGAACGACTTGGCGAGCCCGCCGCCGGGCGGGTGGGCGGTGACGGGGTACGTGGTCGAGACCGTGCCGGAGCCGACGGGTGTCGTCATGGCAGGCGCAGCAGCGTTAGTATTGGGGCGACGGCGCGCGAAGCGGTGAGTCGAATGCGAGGTTGCGATCGGTCGTGTTTGTGAGGATGCGGATGTCGCATTGCCATCGATACCAAAACGCACCGCTTTCACGCCGCGACATGCTGCGCCGATCCGCGGCCGGATTCGGCGCCGTGGCGCTCTCGGCGCTGATGGCGGATGAATCACGCGCGAACGCGGCAGTCGCTAAGACGCAAGCGGCGGGAGACGGGCTCGCGCCGCGCTCACCCCACTTCGCGCCGCGCGTGAAGAACGTCATCTTCCTCTACATGGACGGCGGGGTCTCCCAGGTCGACTCGTTCGACCCCAAGCCGCGCCTCCAGGCCGACCACGGCAAGCCGTTCTCCATGAAGATGGAGCCCACGCAGTTCAACAACAACGGCAACACGCTCGGCTCGCCGTGGAAGTTTGAGAAGCACGGTCAATCCGGCTTGCCCGTGAGCGAGTTGTTCCCGCACATCGCGTCTTGCGCTGACGACCTCGCGATCGTCCGATCGATGACGTCCGGCTTCAGCGAGCACACGACCGCGAACTATTTCCTGCACACCGGCAGCGGCCTTCAGGGCCGGCCCAGCATGGGCGCGTGGGTCGGGTACGGGTTGGGGAGCGAGAGCCGGAACCTGCCGGGCTTCGTCGTGCTCAACGGCGGGCTGATCCCGCCCGGCGGGCTGGACAACTTCAACTCGGGCTTCCTTCCGGCTGCGTACCAGGGGTCGATCTTCAAGCCCGCGAAGCAGCCCGTGGCGAACATCGCGCCGCTCGAGTCGTCCCCGGCGGCGCAGCGGGCGAAGCTCGACCTGGTCGCCAAACTCGATGGGCGACTCCGCGAGCGGATCGGACCGGTCGACGGCGTCGAGTCGGCGATCGCGAATTACGAATTGGCGTTCCAGATGCAGTCGGCCGTCCCGGATCTGCTCGATTTCTCGGGCGAGTCCGAGGCGACCAAACGGCTGTACGGGTTCGACGCCGCGTACGACAAGACGCGGACGTACGCCACGCAGTGCCTGCTCGCCCGCCGGCTCGTCGAGCGCGGCGTGCGCTTCGTCGAACTCACGTGCCCGGCGACCAGCGGCAACGACCGCTGGGACGCGCACCAGAATTTGCGCAAGAACCACGGCGACAACGCGCGGGCGACGGACCAGCCGATCGCGGGGCTGCTAAAGGACCTCAAATCGCGCGGCTTGCTCTCCGAGACGCTGGTCGTCTGGGCAGGCGAGTTCGGCCGGACGCCCTTCGCCCAAGGCTCCGACGGGCGCGACCACAACCCGTTCGGTTACACCATCTGGATGGCCGGCGGCGGCATCAAGGGAGGCACCGCCTACGGCGCGACCGACGAGTACGGATACAAGGCCGTCGAAGGCAAGCACCAGATGCACGACCTCCACGCGACGATGCTCCACCTGCTCGGGCTGGACCACAAGCGGGCGACCTACCGCTGGGGCGGGCGCGACATGCGCCTGACCGACGTGCACGGGGAACTGATTACGGGCATTCTCGCGTAACCGCCCCGTTTCTCTCGGAATTAGTTCGCTTTCCGCGGCAATACCTGCGACCATGGTGCATTGCAGGACCGGCGCACCGTGCGTGCGGACCTTTCCGGGGGCACTTCGTGGGGCGGAGTCCGATCCATGCAAAAGAAGACCAGCGTCGCCAAGTCCCGCGAGAATTTCGGCCGGATGCTCAAGGTGTGCGAGGCCAAGGCCATCGCGCTGGGGGTCAACAGCCGCGATTATCTGGTCGGCGTGGCGATGGGAACCTACCCGAAGGTCACCGAGCGCGAGATGGCCGACGCCGAGCCCAATGAACGCTGGACCAAGCCGCGCGAGGACAAGCGCGGCCCGAAGGGCGCCCGCGGCCGCTGAAAACGGGGTTCTGACGGAAACGTGATCTGAGAACCAAACCCCGCGGAACGGGTTTCCGCGGGGTTTTGCACGCGCCGGGTGATCCCGCAGGGTATAGGGCGGTTTGATAAAACCCCGGCTCGGGTGCAGAGTAATACTGCTGCACGTCCGCGCCCCCGCCGGCTATCGATCGACCGGCCGGGGCGGCCCAAGTCCAGAACACACGGAGACCTGTGGTGAGCCCAGCCCGCCGATTCCCCCTCGCCTTAATCGCCGTCGCCGGCGTGGTCGCGCTTGCCTACACCGTCCGCCAAGGCTCGGCCGCCGCCCCGGCCGCGCCGCCGGGGAAGGGCGCGGAGCGGATCGTCTACAACCGCGACGTCCGGCCGATCTTGTCCGACAACTGCTTCTACTGCCACGGCCCCGACGCGGCGCACCGCAAGGCCAAACTCCGGCTGGACCTCCGGGATGAAGCGCTCAAGGCCAACGCGTTCGTGCCCGGGAAGCCCGACGAGAGCGAATTGGTCAAACGGGTATACACGAAGGACCCCGACGACCTGATGCCGCCCGCCGAGGCGCA
>DATHXE010000064.1:0-2385 GCA_035459845.1 Tepidisphaeraceae bacterium
GGTGGCGGCGGTGGCGGGGGCATCGGCTCCGGCGGTTCCCGCGGCGGGGGCGGTGGAGGGTTTGGCGCCGGTGGCGGCGGGCTCGCCGGTGGCGGGTTCGGTGGCGGGGGCGGCACGACCGGCCGTGGCGGGTTCGGCGGGGGCGGTGTCGGCGGACTTTCGGCCGCCGGCCGCGCGACCGCGTCCGGTCTCTCCGGGCAGGTCTCGATCATCGCCGACCCCGACACCAACTCGCTCCTGGTCCGCACCAAGCCGGGCGACTACGAGCGCGTCAAGATGGTCCTCGCCGAGCTCGACCGCCCCGTCCAGCAAGTCCTGATCAAGGTCCTGATCGCCGAGGTCACCCACGACAACGCCCACGACATCGGCGCCGAGTTCTCCGTCCTCAACCTCCGCAACGGGACCCTCTTCGGGCAGAAGGGCGGCACCAACTTCGGCCTCGCCCGACTGACCTCCGGCCTGGTCGTGAACATCCTCGAGAACAACTTCACCGCGACGATCCGCGCCCTCGAGCAGGTCGGCAAGCTCGACGTCCTCTCCCGCCCGTACATCCTCGCGTCCGACAACCAGCTCGCCTCGATCACGGTCGGCCAGGAAGTCCCGTTCATCACCAACAGCCGGATCACCGACACCGGCCAGACGATCAACACGATCGAGTACGACGACATCGGCATCCTGCTCGACGTCATCCCGCACATCAACCCCGACGGGCTGGTCATCCTCGACGTCGCCCCGGAGATTTCCGCCCTGACCGGCACGACCGTGCCCGTGTCCGACACGATCAGCGCCCCGGTCATCGCCAAGCGCGCCGCCCAGACGCGCGTCGCGATCAAGAACGGCCAGACCGTCGTGATCGGCGGCCTGATGGAGGACCGGCTGACCCAGACGATCGACAAGGTCCCCATCCTGGGCGACATCCCGATCCTGGGCGAGGCGTTCAAGCGCACCCAGCAGCGCAAGAGCAAGACCGAGCTCCTGATCTTCCTCACGCCGCACGTCGCGGCCGCCCCGGACGTCCTGCCCGACATGAGCCAGCAGGAGCTCGACGGGGCCAAGCTCGTGCCCAAGGCGGTCGACCCGGGCGCGTTCCCCGACCACAAGCGCGGGCTCGAGCGGGGCGACGTCCCGCTCCCCCCGAGCCGCGACATCGAGATCCGCCCCACCACCCCGCGCGGGGCCGACGACGACGGCAACCTCCGCCTGCCCCCGACCCCGCCGGCCGGGTCCGACCCGGCCGGCGCGTCGCCCCCGGCCCGTCCCGGCGACCCCGCCGCCCCGCGAAACCTCCAGGACTTCCGCGACCGCCAGATGCGCGAGCGCCTCGAGCGCGAACGCCAGCAACTCGAGGGCACGCGGTAGTCGCGGCGGGAGGGCGAGGCTCCGTCCGAGCCGTTCGTATTCGCCACGCGCGCCGTGGCTGCATTCTTGAGGTTTCCGTGTCCCGTCGCATCACCCTCATCGCCTGCCTGATCTGCCTGCCGTTCGCGGCGTGCAAGACGACCACCACGACGATCACGTCGGGCCCGCGCTTCGCGCGGACGGGCAACGAGGCCCCGGTCGTCACGACGCCGGACCCCACCCCGCGAAACACGCCGACCCCACCGAAGCAGTCGGAAGCCAACACCGACCCGTGCGCGATGGCCCTCCACGACCTGGCCGCTCCCCTTCTCCTGTACTACCAGGCCAACGGCAAACTCCCGCCCGACCTCGCCGCCGTCCGCCTGAATCCCGCGTTCGACGAATCGATGTCCCTCGCCTGCCCCGTCTCGCGCCGCCCGTACGTCTACAACCCCGTCGGCATCCCCGCCGGCGGCAACAAGGGCCGCGCCGTCCTCTACGACTCCCTGCCCACGCACGGCGGCATGCGCTGGGCCCTGACCATCGTCGAGCCCGAAGACCAGCGCGCGATCGTCACCAAGGTCGTGGCGCTCCCCGATGCGCTGTTCACGTCGACGCCGAAGTGAACATCGACTCCGACGTTGAATGTTCGATGTTCGATGTTCGATCAAGTTGAACATCGAACATTCAACATCGAACGTCCAACATCGAACCGGCAGCCCCACCTGCGGATCACTTCCCCACCGCCCGCCGCGCCGCCCGCAGATACGCCCGCTTCGTCCCATCCTTCTCCTCGTCCGCCACCGCCAGCACGTCCGCCGCGCTCCCGCCGCCCGCCGCAGCGCGCTCCAGCGCCAGCACGAGCCCCTCGCGCGCCGCCATGTCGCCCGCGTCGACCGCTTTGACCAGCGCCGCCGTCACCGCAGGTTGGGCCAGCTTCAGGCGGTGAGCGAGATGCGCGGCCTTCGACCGCACGGCCGGGTCGGTCGCCCGCAGATCGCGGAGCACGCCCGGGCCCGCCGCCGCCCGTCGCGCGTCGTCCGTCCC
>DATHXE010000065.1:0-7606 GCA_035459845.1 Tepidisphaeraceae bacterium
GAGGGCGAGGAGGAGGAGACGGCGCATGGCGGATCTCCGGAGGGGCGGGCGGATTGGGTGCCATGCCCTCGCGAGCCGCCGAAAGGGTTGGATGGCAGATGTAATGTGATCGGCTCGCGTGGGCATGCCCCAGCGGCGCTCTACTTAAAGTCGAGCGCCGTTGGGGCATGCCTACGCACCGCGATGACGGTCTTGCGCGAATGGGCGCGAGTGGCGCGGTGCGAAGGCATGGCACCCGGAAGACTCCCACGGCGCGGGAATCCGACTGCACAGGAGTCGGCGTGGGTGCGCCTTCGCGCGGTTACTTCAACTCGCCCACCTTGATGCTCTTGAACTCGACCTTCATCACGACGCCACCGTGGATCTGGACGCCGATCGGCGCGGGCTCGCCCGCCTTGGGCGCGTCCCAGTTGAGGACGTGGGTGCCGTTGAGCCAGACCTTGACGTTGCCGTCCTTGTGCTCGATCCGCCAGGTGTTCCACTCGCCGAGCTTGAGGTTGCCGGCGACCTTGGCGCGGGCGGGCTCGGGGTACTTGCCGCCGTAGTAGAGGGAGCCGGACATGTCGACCTTGAGCGAGCGGGAGACGCCGAACTGGACCTGGATCTCCGGCTTGCCCCACATGAAGCCCGAGTCGATGTTGTCGGGATATCGGACCTCGGCCTCGAGGGCGAAGTTGGCGGGGGACTTCTCCAGGCGCATGATGTCGCCCTTGGACTTGGGGTCGGTGCTCTCGCCGACCAGCACGCCGTCCTTGACGGACCACAAATCGGGGGCCTTGGTCACCCAGCCGGCGGTGTCCTTGCCGTTGAAGACGGGTTCGAGCTTGACGTCGGCGGGCTTGTCGCCCAGGGGCTTGGCGGTGCCGACGTTGGGGCCGGGGGCGAGGGCGGGCTTGTCGCCGGCGGCGGGCTTGGCGGGCGGGTCGGCGGCGAAGGCGGGGGCGCCGACGAACGTGGCGGCGGCGAGGAGGCAGGCGGCGAAGCGCGGGGTGCGGTCAATCATTTCTTCTGCTCCCATTGCAGGTGGCGGTGGAGGAACTCGAAGGTCCCCTTGCCGTTGATCATGTGCGGGCCGTCGAACCATTCGATGGCACACTTTGCGGGGATCTTGAGCTGGCCCTGGTACAGCCGCCGGACTTTGGCGAACTCGTACGCGACCAGCTCGTCACTAGATACCCCGTCGTAGTGCCCCCGTTCGACCATGAACGGGCGCGGGGCGATCAGGGCGGCCATCTCGGCGTGGTTGAACGTGCTCGCCAGGTCCCACTCGTAGATCTCGTACTCGTGCGTGAAGACGTAGCTGAACGGCCAGGCGGTGGAGCTGATCTTGGCCACCCACTCGTTGAAGTCGCCCGAGCAGATGGAGAGGCAGTAGTCAGTCAGCACGGCCGGGACGCGCAGCGCGGTCTTGCCGCCGTAGGACAGGCCGTAGAAGGCGATGCGCTGGGGGTCGACGTTGGGCTGGCCTTTGAGGAAGTTCAGGATCTGCTGGTGCTGGGGGATGATCCAGGACCACATGGTCTTGCCGATCGGCCAGGCCTTGCGGGAGAGCTGGCGGAAGCGCTCGCCGAGGATGTAGGAGTTCTGGGGGGCAAAGACGATGAAGCCGCGGTCGGCGAGCTTGGCGGCGAAGTCGTGGTAGAAGCGGTTGTCGCCGGTGATCGTGTCCTGGGGGCGGCCCTCGAGGCCGTGCTGGCAGACGACGACGGGACGCTTCTCGCCGGGCTGGAGATCCTTCGGCAAAAGAAGCACGCCGTACGCGAACACGTCGGGGGCGAAGACGTCGAGCTGGACTTCGTAGCCTGTGAACTTTTCGGTGTCGTAGAGTTTGCGGGTGCGGGGGTTGGCGGGCGAGAGGGGGAGGTCGAACTTGCCGAGGACGTCGGTGTAAAGCTTGTCGCGGAAGGGCTGGAGGGCGGCCTCGTACCTGGCGGGGTCGGCGATCTTGGCGAGGGGCTTGAAGAAGTCGGCGCGGGTTTGCTGGGAGGCGGGGATGAGGGATTGGGTGTGGGCGATGAGCTGGGCGAGTTGGCGGGATTGGCGGGGGGCGGGGTCGAAGTCGGGGCGGAGGTGCGTGACCCGGTGGTCGGGCCAAACCTCACCGCCGCGGCCCGCGAGTTCGAAAATGGGGTCGAGCGCCGCGTCGTGTTCCAGCACGGCGTGGTCGTTGCGGGGTACGGACAGGCGGATGTCGGGACGGGGCGGGCCGGTGCCCGCGGCGTCGCGCGGGCGCGCCAATCGGCGGGCGCGCTCTACCTCACGAGCGACGTCGCGGGGGGGCGTAATGGCGCCCGGTGCGGAACCCTTAGCGGTCACGGCGACGGTGGGTCCCGGCGTGGGGTCGACGACGACCATGAGGTCGGCCATGGCGGCGAGTTCGGCGTCCCCGAACTCGGCGAGGCGGTTCCAGACGGCTCGCTCGATGGGTTCGGCCCGAAGCTCGTCGCGACGGCCAAAGTAACCGCTGACACCGACGGCCGTGATCCGATCGGGGGCGAGTGCGCCGGCATAGAGGGCGAGCATGCCCCCCTCGCCCCAACCGACGGTGGCGGTGAAGTGGCTCGGCTTCTGGTCTCGGAACCACGTGGCGGCGGCCAGGACCTTCTCGAGGTCATAGCCGATCGGATGGCGCCCGAGGTTGAACCCGGTGCGGAACACGTATTCACGGTCGGAGAACGAGTTCCCGTCTTTGCGGCCGGGCGCCGGCCTGAGGCGGGCGCGCCGGTCGAGCAGGTGCGGGATCAGGACCCGGCAGCCGCCGTTCGCGAGTATCCGACCGAACTGGTTAGGCGGATCGACACCGCCGACGAGCCCGGCCAGTTGCTCGGGCGTCTGATCGGCGTCGGGGATCGCGATGACATTGATCGGTACTGCCGTAGCTTTGAGCGGCCGGAGGAGCAGGCCTTCGCCGTAGATTCCGTCGAGCACGTGCCACCGGACGACGACGGCTTCAAACCCGTCGGACTTACCGACCAATGCCGGCCGGTCGGTCGTCGCGACCAGTTCCATCTCGACCTTGTCCGGCCGCTTGTCGCGGACGCCGAGGAGGTACGCCAGTCGGTCGCGGCGTTGCTCGGGCGTTCGGCCGGCGAAGAGTTTCTCGGCCTGCGCGGGGGCGAGGGCGGTCTGCTTGTCGAGAAACCGGTCGATCCCGGCGAGCATCGCCGCGGGGATGTCGGCGGCGGGGGTGGTGAGGGGGGCGGTGTCGGGGAGCGTGTCGGCGGCGCGGGCGAGGGTGGGGAGGAGCGCGAGGGTGAGGAGGAGGGCGCGCATGGTTTCGTGGCGTGGGCTTCCAGCCCGCGATGAAGTGATCGTCGACGCGGCCGCGGTGGGTGCTGACACGCGGGCTGGAAGCCCACGCCACGGGACGGCGCGATGTTCGCGACGAAGGCGTCTGCTGTCCGCGCCCTTGGACGCGCCCCGCGAGCGGGGCGGCTACGAGGTTTGGTATCAGTTCTTCTTACTTCCGACGACCTGTTCGCTGGTGATCGTCGGGCACCAGTTCTTCTCGACGTGCTCGACCACCAGCTCCGTGCCCTTGTCGTGGCTCACGTACGGAGCCTTGCGGGGGTTGTACATGGTGTCGGTCAGGTCGCGGGCGAGGACGACGTCGAACTTCCAGTCGGTCAGCTGGCGGATCGCGAACGTGCGGCCCAGGACGCACATGTTCAGGTGGACGCCGCACACGATCACGTGCTTGATCTTCCGCTGGGCGAAGAGGTTGTACACCTCGGCTCCGTCCTGGGTGACGGCGTCGCCGGGCGCGACCTCGATCGTCTTGATCTGGCGGGTCCAGGGCCACTGCTTGTTTTGGGGCTTGGGGCAGGTGGGCTCGTCGTCGCATCCGCCGTCCTTGTCATCGATCGGGAGTTGGCCCTCGCGCGCCGGCTCGATGTACCGCCAGCCCTTGAGCGGCGTGGGCGGCGTGGCTTTGGGGGCGTTCTTGGCGAGCTCGCGGGCGGGCGTGCCCTCGTAGAACTTCATCGTGTCGCTCGGGCAGTGGATGACCAGTCCGCCCTTGGCGCGGACGGACTTGGCGAGCGCGTCCACGCCGGGCGCGATCTCGGCGCACCGCCGGGCGGCCGACTTGCACCAGTGGTCGTCCCACATGTCGCAGATGACGACGGCGGTCTCGCGCGCGTCCCACTGGGCCGGCAGCTCGACCACCTTGCCCTCGACGCGCGACCGCTTGGCCAGCGCGATCGCGTGTTCGGCGGGCGGGGCGGCGGTGTCCGACTTAGGCGCTTCGGCGAACGTGCACGCGGCGACGATCCCGGCGAGCGCGAACGCGGCGCACCCGATCGTGCGCAAAGATTTGCGGTGGGTCATGGGGGGAAAGTCTAACGACCGCGAAGGTGCGCGGAAACAAAAAATGACTCGGAGCGGCTTGGGCACCTCGGGTGCCCATGGGTCAGGTCACCTCAGTCCGCGCGATTGAGCGCCCAGTCGAACGGCATCGTCACGAACTTGCGGGCATTCCGCACTGCGGACGTTTCCGACGCGTACGCCGCGACCCAGTCGAGCGGGTTTTCCGAGCGCACCCCCGTGCGGCGCTCGTAAGCGTCGGCGAGGTCGATCGACAGGAACTGGGTGATCAACTCGGACAGCGCCACCGTGCCATCCTCGCCTGGTTTCGCCCCGCGCGGGTCGGACAGGAAGCGGGTGGCCTGCTCGCCGAGTTGCCTGTCCAGATCCGGTCCCCGGTACGGCTCGGCGCGGAGCGGGGGGCTGCCGCGGGACATTGAGCTGAGCGCCAGGAGCGCGCGGGGGTCGCCGCGCGGGCGGATGTGGTCGTTCGCCAGCGCGTCGAGCGTCGTCCTGGCTCCGCCGACGTCGAATTCCCGTTCGACGGCCATCTCGAACAGGCGGAGCGCCTCGCGGGCCTCGACGCGGGGGCCGCCGCCCTCGGTCTCGTCCTCGTAGATCCGCAGCGCTTCGGACAGGGCCAGGGCGTTGTGAGCGTTGATGTAATAGGCCAGGCGGTCGGTTTCGTACGGGAACAGGTCCGGGCGGCTCTCCGGCGAGACGCGGGCGATATGCGTCCGATAACGGTCCAGTTTCTGGCGGACGCCGCGCTCGTTGGCGGCGAGCGGCTTGTAACGCACGTGACCGTCCGGCGTGACGACGGCCTTGAGCACCTGGGCCCAGTCCGAGTCGTCCCAGCGGGTCATCAGGCGCTCTCGCGAGTCGCCGCGCGGCGAGCGGTCGGGGGTGCAGCCGGCGACCAGCGACAGGGCGAATGCGAGGAGGGTGGCGCGGGTCACGGTGGCCCGGATCATACCGGTTTTTCCGCACCCGGCAGCCCCGTCGGGACACTCTCTTTTGTGGTGCAGATTCGCCCAGACTTCCCATCCGTTACCCCCTGCCTCAAGTCGGCAAACCCCCAAACCGATGGTTAGTTAGGAAAGATGGATAAACAGGTTAAACCTGTTCTGTCATTCCCGGCTCTCAGCGTATACCATTTGGGCAACTGCTGAGCCGTAACATCTCAGGGAAGAAACGGGCGGACCGGCAGATCCTGCGCGGGTCCGACACCGCGACCCGGCGCGACGGCGTGCGCCGGCCGCGACAGCGAGCGAGCGAGGAAGCTATGAAGACCGTGTACACGACGGGCGAGGCCGCGGAAGTTTGCAAGGTCTCGCAGCAGACGATCATCCGCTGCTTCGACAGCGGCCGCCTGAAGGGCTTCCGCGTGCCAGGCTCGCGCTTCCGGCGCATCCCCCGCGAGGCCCTGATCGCGTTCATGAAGGAGAACTCGATCCCGGTCGACGCGCTCGACAACGGGAAGAAGAAGATCCTCGTCGTGGACGACGACCCCGAGATCGTGGAGTTGTTCGTCGACGTCCTCGAGCGGGACGGCCGGTTCGACGTGAAGACGGCCAGCTCGGGGTACGACGCGGGCATCCAGACGCACGAGTTCCAGCCGGACCTGATCATCCTGGACTACATGCTGCCGGACATCAACGGGAACGTGGTCTGCCAAACGATCCGGAGCAACCCGAACTTCGAGCACACGAAGATCATCATCGTGTCGGGCGTGGTGAACCAGGACGAGATCAACGACCTGCTCAAGGCCGGGGCCGACGAGTTCGTGAAGAAGCCGTTCAATATCGAGAAGCTGATCGAGCGGGTGTGCGAACTGCTTGGGATCACGGCGAACGCGGCGTGACGGGGAGCGGGGGGAAGTGCCGATAACGTAGTGTGGGCGTGCCCGTCGATCTTTGATGGGGCACTGTGCCGAAAAGGAGACGGTGGGCGGTGCCCACCCTACGTCATGGCAGAACCCGTTCGGGAAAAACGAGTTGAGCTCATCCTCCAGCAACTGGAGGAGCTTCCGACGTTGCCGGCGGTGGCCGTCCGGGTGCTGGAACTGACGGGATCGGACGACTCGCAGCTCAAGGAAGTGGTCGACCTGATCTCGGCGGACGTGTCGCTGACGACGCGGATCTTGCAACTGGTGCACGCGGCCGATTCGGGCGTGCGGGGGGAAGTGAACTCCGTCGAGCGGGCGGTCGTGCTGCTGGGGTTCGACGCGGTGCGGTCGGCGGTGCTCGCGGTGGGGGTCTTTCAGACATTCGGAGACGCGCCGGCCCGCAAGGGGGCGCACTTCTCGCGCGACGAGTTCTGGAAACACTCGGTCGCGGTCGCGAGCTGTGCGGAACTGCTGGCCGAGGAGTTGGTTAAGGCCAAGGGGAAGGACGCCGCGGGGGTGACGGGTTCGGACGCGTTCGTGTGCGGGCTGCTGCACGATCTGGGGAAGGTGGCGCTGGACGCCGCGCTCCCCAAGAGCTTCGACAAGGTAGTCGAGGCGACGGACCTGCTCCGCGGGAACATCGCGGACCTGGAGCGGACGATTATCGGGCTCGACCACATGGTGGTCGGCAAGCGGCTGGCGGAGCGGTGGGGGCTGCCGCAGGCCGTGCGCGAGGTCGCCTGGCTGCACGGACAACTCCCGGCGGCGCTGCCGGCGAATGTGCGGCACCCTCAGCTCGTGAACCTAATCACGCTGGCGGACGTGCTGGTGCGCGAGCAGCATTTGGGGTTCAGTGGGAATTACGCGTTTAACGTGGCGCGGCAGCCGCTGGTGGAGGCGCTGGGCCTGCCGGCCGGGGCGGTGGAGGCGGCGCTTCAAAAACTCGTCGCGGCGATCGAGCCGCGGGCGCGGGCGCTGGGCCTGGGTCAGGCGAGCAGTGCGGAGCTGTATCAGCAGGCGCTGGCGCAGGCGAACCGCGAGCTGGGGCGGATGAGCGGGCAGTTGGCGGCGCGCAATCGCAAATTGGCGGTGCGGGCGAAGTTCTTCGACGCGCTGTCGAACTTTCAGTGTGAGTTGAGGCCGGACGCGCCGCCGCAGGCGGTGTTGCAGGCGATCGGTCAGACGGCGGCGCCGGTGCTGGGGGCGTCGTCGGTGGCGGTGTTCAGCGCGATCCCGGGGCAGGGGTACGCCGAGGTCGTGATGTGCGATCATCAGGGGGACGTGTTCGAGCAGACGGTGGTGGATTGCCCGAAGGCGATCGTTCGGCCGGCGGGCGGCGAGGGCCCGGTGCTCGCGTGCGGGGATTCGCTGGAGTGGCTGCTGTCGGCGGTGTCGCCGCGGCTGGGAGAAGAG
>DATHXE010000066.1:0-3246 GCA_035459845.1 Tepidisphaeraceae bacterium
CTACGTCACCTGGTCGCTCTTCGCCCTGTTCTGCGCCGGCCTCGCACTCGGCATCGCGCGCGTCTCACGCCGACTCCTGCGGAGTCGGATTCCCGGGAGCCTCGCGCACAACGCAATCCGAGATCCGCAATCCGAAATCCGAAATCCCCCAGCACTCAGGACTCAGCACTCAGGACTTCTGCCCTACTTCCTCACCCTCGCCACCCTCTTCTTCCTGTGCTCCCTAGGCCCAACGCTCCACGTCGTCGGCAAGTACGACCCCGACCCCGCCGCGCCGTCGAACATGCCGTACGCCCTCCTCGAGCGGGCCCTCCCCTTCCTCAAGATGGCCGGCGTCCCAATGCGCATGATGGCCATGACCCTGCTCGCCCTCGCGATCGTCGCCGCGATCACGCTTACCCAACTCACTCGCAACTTACGACCCGCAACGCGCAACACGCTCTTCGCCGCCCTCTTCGCCCTCTGGCTGTTCGAATCCCTCCCGCGCCCGCAGGCCACCGTGCCCGCCGCTTTCCCCAAGTGGACGCTCGCCCTCCGCGACCAGCCGCCCGGCGCCGTCATCGACATGACCTACCGCCAGCACCTCTCGCTCCCCATGTTCCACGCGGCCGGCCACCGCCACCCGATGGGCGAGGGCTACCTCTCCCGCTACCCCGCCTCCGTCGACGCCCGCCGCGGCGAGTTCCGCGGCCTCGCCGAAAACGGCCACTTCGACGCGCTCGCCAAATCCCCGTGGAACTTCCGCTACCTCTACATCGAGCTCGCCAACCCCGCCCAAAACCCGTTCGACTCGACCGCCGAGCTGCCGTACCACGCGGTCTTCTCCGACCCGGAAAAGCGGGCGCGGGTCTACGATCTGACGAAGCCGAATTGATGCCAGGTTTTCGACTGACCCCGCGCTAACGCCCCGCGTTCTCGGCCGCGACCCGCAGCACGTGCGAGTCGATCATCCACACCGACCACACCGCCAGCCCCCCCATCGCCGCGTACGCCAGGACCACCTTCCACCGCGCCCACCGCGCGTGCCCCCGAGCATCCGCCGGCCCAACCCCTGCATTCCCTACATTTGACATGTTACTTTTGACTTTTGACATCGCTCCCCCCCTCCGGCTTCTTCGCCCCACTCCCGAACTCGAACCTCGGCCACTGCACGTCCATCATCGGCCGGACCGCCTTCGTCGCCTCCTCGACCTCCTGCTCCGTAGGCGCACGCCCCGTCAGCGCCGGTGCGACCACGATCTTCACGAACCCCTCGGCCATCCACCCGATGTGCCCGCCGACGTTCCCCAGCTTGGCCCACCCCGACTCGTACTGCCGTGACACCAGCTTGGCGTATTGCTTGTCGTCCGCCCCGGCCGGCTTCTCGAACGCGACCTTCCCCGCCGACTCCGCGTACTGCCCGTCGATCGTCCCGAACAGCTTCGTGCCGGTCCCCAGCACGAAGTCGTCCGCCGGGCTCCAGTAGTAGTACGCCTTGTCCGTCACGTGCGCCAGCGCCTTGCTCAAATCGTACGTCGGCGAGATCGCCGGCCCGAGCATGACGAAGCTGTGCACCTTCACGTCGGCGGGGAGCTTCTCCAGCGCCCACACGGCCGGTCCGACCCCCCCGCTGTGGCACGTCACGTAGATCGGCTGCTCCGGGTGCGCCCGGAACTGCTTGGTGATCTTTTCGGCGATCAGCTTCGCCTGCTCGTCGTTCCGCTTGCGGTTCCGCAGCGCCGGGATGCCCGGGTCGCCGCACGTCCAGTCGAAGATCTCGAACGGCCCGTCGAACCCCGCGGCCTTCATCCCGTCGCGCAGCGTGTAGTCGACGATCGACGTTCCCGACACGCCGGGCATGTGAATGACGTACGGCGAGACCTTCCCGGCCGGCGGCTTGGGGAGTGCCCGCTTATCGGCGGGTTTGTCCGCCAGGGCGGGAGTCTTGTCGGCCACCAGGCGCGCGTCTGCCATTGGCGCGGCCGGTTCCTCCACCAGCGCCGCCCCACCCCCCTGCCGCTCGGTCGGTTGGCACCCCGCGAGCAGGCCTAGCAATGTCGCGATCAACCACGTCCGTGTCATGAGCACCTCGCGCTGCCGATGGTAGCACGCCGGCCGGTATCGGGGCGAACAGATTGTCGGGCACATGGGGCGCCGGCGCGATATACTTTCTATATGTCTACGTCGTCGCCCAGTCTCGTTGACGTGATCGACTTCGAAGGCGAGATCACACCCGCCGCCGCTCGGTACTTCCTGTCGCTCGACTTCCGTCCTCAAGCCAAGCAACGGGCCGAGGATCTGTCCGCCAAGGCGCAGGACGGACAACTCACGCCCGACGAGCGGGCCGAGATGGAAGAGTTGTTGCGCTACGATTCGTTCCTTGCCATCCTGCACTCGAAAGCCCGGATGGCGCTGAAGACACAGGGGTCGGCGGCGTGAGTGGGGTTCCCGCGGCGCTATCGCGAATCGTGCGTGCCCGCGCCGGTGGTCGGTGCGAGTACTGCCATTTTCCCGAGCGCTTGTCCCGACTGACCTTTTGGATCGACCACATCGTCGCCCGTCAGCACCGCGGGCCAACCGTCGCCGATAATCTTGCCTGGGTGTGCGCCCACTGCAATCTTCACAAGGGGCCGAACCTTTACGGGGTCGACCCGAAGACCGGCCAACCCGCGCCGCTGTTCAATCCTCGTGTTCAGAATTGGTCAGACCACTTCGAGTGGAGCGGGCCCGTCCTCGTCGGCCGTACCGTCATTGGCCATGCAAGTGTTGTCGTGCTGGCAGCTAACGCCGACCATCGGCTCAGAGTACGCGCCCAATGGGTATCCGAGGGCGAGTCCTTGAACGGCTGATCGCGGGAACTTCCCCCCCGTCCCCGCCGTCCAAGCCTGTCGGAGCCCCGACAGATGTCCAACCGCACCCCCCTGTCCGTCGTCCGCGTCGAGAAGCCCTGCCCTGCCGACTGGGACCAGATGACCGGCGACGGCGTCGTCCGCTTCTGCCAGCACTGCCAGAAGCACGTGCACGATTTGTCCGCCATGCCCGCCGACGCGGCCGAGCGACTTGTCTGCCTCTCGGCGGACAAAATGTGCGTCCGCTACGCCGCCGCTCCTGACGGACAACCGCTCACCCTCGAGTACCTCCGACAGACACCGCCCCGCTGGCGCTGGCGGGTATGGACCGCCGTCGCCGTGTCGCTCGCCCTGGTTTCCGGAACCATCCAGGCGTTGTTCCTGGGTAAGCGTGTGGCAATCGTGCCGCCCGCGCCCC
>DATHXE010000067.1:0-3760 GCA_035459845.1 Tepidisphaeraceae bacterium
CCACCTCGGCTCCCACGACGTCTCGTGGCGCGGCAGCCCGATCAAGACGCCCGCCCTCGACGCGCTCGCCGCCGCCGGCGCCAAGCTCGACGCGTTCTACGTCCAGCCCCTCTGCTCGCCCACGCGGGCCGCGCTCCTCACCGGCCGCTACCCGTTCCGCCACGGCCTCCAGGTCGGCGTCGTCCGCCCGTGGGCGAAGCACGGCCTCCCGCTCGACGAGCGCACCCTCCCCCAGGCCCTCAAAGACGCCGGCTACCAGACCGCCGTCGTCGGCAAGTGGCACCTCGGCCACATGGCCCCCGACTACCTCCCCACCCGCCGCGGCTTCGACCACCAGTACGGCCACTACAACGGCGCGCTCGACTACAACACCCACGTCCGCGACGGCGGCTTCGACTGGCACCGCGACGACCAGGTCAACCGCGACGAGGGCTACGCCACCCACCTGCTCGCCAAAGAGGCCGTCCGCACGATCAAGGAGCGCGACCCGGCCAAACCCTTCTTCCTGTACGTCGCGTTCAACGCCGTCCACGCCCCGCTCCAGGTCCCGGACCACTACAAGGCCCCGTACGCCGGCCTCCCCGACCGCCGCCGCACCTACGCCGGCATGGTCGCCGCCCTCGACGAGGCCGTCGGCCAGATCCGCGCCGCGATCGACGATCAGAAACTCGCCGAGAACACCCTGATCCTCTTCTCCTCCGACAACGGCGGCCCCAACCCCGGCCGCCTGACCGACAACGGCCCCTACCGCGCCGGCAAGGGCACCGTCTACGAGGGCGGCGTCCGCACCTGCGCATTCGCCACCTGGCCCGGCCAGATCAAACCCGGCACCACCGTCGCCGCCCCGCTCCACATCGTCGACTGGTATCCCACCCTGCTCACCCTCGCCGGCGCCCCGCTCGACCAGAAGCTCCCCCTCGACGGCAAAGACGCCTGGCCCACCCTGACCACCGGCGCCCCCTCCCCCCACGCCGAGATCCTCATCAACACGTCACCCAAGTCCGGCGCAATCCGAGCCGGCGACTGGAAACTCGTCCTCGGCGGCAACGCCCGCGACCCCGACGACGACGGCGGAGCACCCGCGCCGCCCGACGCCAAGCCCGCCGCCGAATCGGTCGAACTCTTCAACCTCGCCACCGACCCCGGCGAGAAATCCAACCTCGCCGACAAGCACCCCGACGTCGTAACCCGCCTCCGCGCCCGCTACGGCGATTACGCGAAGCAGGCCGTTGCGCCGAAAGCGGCCCTCACGCCCAAAAACTTCCAATCCCCGAAAATCTGGGGGGAATCCGACTAGCGCACCACGCGCCACAGCGCCGCCATCGGCGTGCTCACTTCAGTGATGCACGATCGACGCCCACGAGCCACGCTTATTCGCGCCCGCCCTACGCCGTCTTCAAGATCGACCGCCCCGCCTTCTTCCGCGGCACGCGCTTCCGCCCGAACGCGTCCGTCGGCGTCAGCACCCGGCTCTCGCGCTTCGTGTCCGTCACCGCCGCGTCCTTCCCCTTCGTCGCCGCCGCCTCCAGCGCGTGGGCCAGCCGCTTCTGCGCGAACTTCACGTACTCCGCGCTCTGGTCGATCCCGACGTACTTCCGCCCCAGCAGCGCCGCCGACACCACCGTCGTCCCGCTGCCGTTAAACGGGTCCAGCACCACATCCCCAGGGTTCGAAGACGCCTTGATGACCCGGTCCAGCACCGCCACCGGCATCTGGCACCCGTGCCACCCCTCGCGCTCCTTGAACGTCCCGCACAGCCGGCTCACGTACCACGTGTCCGTCCGCGGGTCGAACAGGCCCAGCTGCTTCGCCTCGTCGTCCAGCGTGGTCTCGTACCCCGCCTCCACGTACGCGCCCGGCGTCGTCTCCTGCGGCCTCAGGTACCACGTGTCGTCCGGCAGCTTCCCCTTCGGGTTCGCCCGCGCGTCCGCGTACGTCGTCTGCCGCGCCGACGCCACCCGCACCGGGTCCGCGTTGAACGTGAAGGCCTTCGCGTCCTTCGTGAAGTAGAAGATGTGCGTGTGGCTCTTGGCGAACTTCGCCTTGGTCTGCTGCCCGAACGTGTAGTGCCAGATGATCCAGTTCCGCATGTGGAACCCGATCTTCCGCCGGGCGACGTAACACAGATCGGCCGCGTACTCGTCACCGATCGCCAGGTAGAACGACCCGCCCGGCTTCAGCGCGCGGTGCACCGCCCGCATCCAGTTTTCCGAAAAGTCGACGTACTCCTGGTACTTCTTCTGGTCCGAGTACCCGTCGTACAAATACCCGATGTTGAACGGCGGGTCGGCGAAGACCAGGTCCACCCACCCCTCCGGGCCCTGGTTCAGCACCTCGATGCAATTGCCTTGGACGATCGTGTTCGAATCGGGCATACCGTCGCGATTGTAGAGCCGCGGGCGGATCTGACCAACGGTCGCCGCCTTTCGCGTCAGGCGCTCCCGCCCCTTGGCCACCTTCTTCATTTCCGCCAACCCGTTGACATACGCGAGCTTACGTTGATTCATGAGGTGTTTTCCGCATCGCGCACATATTGCGCAGGCCGCTCGGGATCCGACCCGACTGGAGCGCAATGCGCCCCGTCCTATAATCGTCCCTTCCCCCGCCCGAACATGAATCCTGCTGACCCGTGGAACCCGCCGCCCTGCGCATCCTCGACGCCAACGCCAACCGCGCCCGCGAGGCCCTGCGGGTCATCGAAGACTACGCGCGCTTCTGCTTGAACGATCAGGACTTGTGCGCCGCCCTTAAATCCCTCCGCCACGACCTCGCGGCCGCCACCGCCGCCGTCCTCCCCGAGGCCCTCCTCCACCGCGACACCCCCAACGACGTCGGCACCGCCGTCACCACCGCCGCCGAGGCCCACCGCCCCGACCTCGCCGCCGTCGTCACCGCCGCCGGCAAGCGCCTCGGCGAAGCCCTCCGCACGATCGAGGAATACCTCAAGCTCACCTCCCCCACCGACGCCGCCCAAGTCGAGCTGATCCGCTACGCCTTCTACGACCTCGAGCTGCGCGTCGCCCGCACCCTCCGTCCCGCGGGCCGCTTCGCCGACGTCGGCCTCTACGTCCTGATCACCGAATCCGCCTGCCGCCGCCCCTGGCTCGACGTCGCCCGCGCCGCCATCGCCGGCGGCGCAGACTGCCTCCAACTCCGCGAGAAATCCCTCGACGCCGGCGAATACCTCCGCCGCGCCCGCACCCTCGCCACCCTCTGCCGCGCCGCCAACGTCCTCTTCATCGTCAACGACCGCCCCGACATCGCCGTCCTCTCAAACGCCGACGGCGTCCACCTCGGCCAGGACGACCTCCCCGCAATCGAAACCCGCAAGATCGTCGGCCCCCGCTTAATCCTCGGCGTCTCCACCCACGCCCTCCCCCACGCCCAGCAGGCCCTCCGCGATGGCGCAGACTACATCGGCGTCGGCCCCACCTACCCCAGCCCGACCAAGCCCCGCGCCTTCACCGCCGGCCTCGACTACTGCCGCGCCGTCGCCGCCGAAATCGCCCTCCCCGCCGTCGCCATCGCCGGCATCACCGAACACAACGCCCCCGACGTCCTCGCCACCGGCGTGCGCGCCATCGCCGTCACCGCCGCCGTCGCCGGCTGCGACGACCCCGAAGCCGCCTGCCGCCGCCTCCGTGCGCTCATCGATCAACACAAGGTCAACTCACCACGGAGACACGGAGGCACGGAGAACGCCCAACCCGAAGGACCGTCATCCTGAGCGCAGCGAAGGATCCAGCCTCGAACGAAAGGG
>DATHXE010000068.1:0-3043 GCA_035459845.1 Tepidisphaeraceae bacterium
CGCACCGAGCGGAACGGGCTGACCAAGCAGCTCAGCCAGGCGCTGCTGGACAACCCCGTCTCGCCGAACTCGTTTTACGTCAACCTGGACGACGCGCCGGAGATCGATCGCCAGTTGCTGGTCGAGCGGCACCTGATCTCCAAGCAGCACTCGACCAACGAGGGGGCCCGGGGCGTGTTCGTGTCCGGCGACGAGACGGTCGCGATCATGGTCAACGAGGAGGACCACCTCCGCATCCAGTGCCTGCGCTCGGGCCTGCAGCTCGACGAGGCCTGGCAGCAGATCAACGGGATCGACGACCAGATCGAGGCCCGCGTCCCCTACGCGTTCCACCCCCGCTTCGGGTACCTGACGGCCTGCCCCACCAACGTCGGCACCGGCATCCGCGTGTCGGTCATGCTCCACCTGCCGGCGCTCAAGCTGACCGGCGAGATCGAGAAGGTCTTCCGCGCCGCCAAGGACATGAAGCTGGCCGTGCGCGGCCTGTACGGCGAGGGGACCGAGGCGACCGGCGACTTCTACCAGATCTCCAACCAGACGACCCTGGGCAAGAGCGAGGAGGAGATCATCGCCGACTTCCGGCACGTGGTGATCCCGCAGATCATCGAGTACGAGCACCGGGCGCGCAAGACGCTCGTCAACGACCGGACGACGGCGCTGGACGACAAGGTCTGCCGGGCCCTGGGGACGCTGCGGGCAGCCCGCCTGATGGCCAGCGAGGAGACGCTGTTCCTGCTGTCGCACCTGCGCATGGGCGTGAACCTGGGCCGGGTGAAGGACGTGGACGTGCGGACGATCAACGAGCTGTTCCTGCTGACCCAGCCGGCGCATTTGCAGAAAATCCAGGGGCGGAAGCTCGACGGCGACCTGCGCCGCGCGGCGCGGGCGGAGTTCATCCGGGCGCGGCTGAACGGGAACTGAGTGCCGCTTGCGGCTTAGCGACCGACTCATCGCGCAAGTCGCCGAGCACGGAAAAAGGGAATTGTCACACATGTCCGAGACCGCCGCACTGACGCGCGAACTGCCGTGCCCGTCGTGCGGGTACGACCTTCGCGCGATGACGGGCGACCGGTGCCCCGAGTGCGGGACCGCCGTCGACCGCGCGGCGCTCCTGGTGAGCGCGATCCCGTGGGCCCACCGGCGGCGGGTCGGGCGGGTGCGGGCGTACTACCGGACGGTGCGCATGTTCGTCCTCGGGAGCAGACTGCTCCGGGACGAGCCGCTGCGGCCGCAGAGCCTGGCGGACGCCCGCGCGTTCTGTCGGGTGAGCGGGGGCCTGCTCGCGATTCTGCTGGTCGCGGTCTGGCTGGGTTACATCCGTTTGAGCCAGGGGGGGGTGATTCGGGCGCTCGCCTGGGATCCGTCGTCGGCCGAGCCGGGCGGCAAATGGCGGGACGACCTGCTGATGCCGTGGCTAGCGGGGGCGTCGATGCCGTGGGTGATCCCGGTCGGGCTGGCCCTGCTGGGGCTGCACTTGGCGCGCGTCCAGCGGACGGTCTTCCGGGCGCGGGGGCGGACGCCGGCGGTGCGGCGGGCGGCGGTCGCGCTGTCGGCGTACGCGGTCGCGCCGCTCGCGCTGCTGGTGCCGGCGGCGCTGGCGGGCGCGGGGGCGATCTGGATCGGGCACTATCGCATGACGTGGCGCGGCGACCCGTTCGCCGAGCCGCCGGGCGTCAAAGGGGCGTGGCTGCTCCTGATCGGGTTGGCCGGGCTGTTCGGGCTCGCCGGCGTCGTCGAGACGTTCGCGCGCGTCGGCCAGTGGCTCGTGCGGTCGACGGCGGCGGGCCCCGTGCGGGTCGCGCTCGGGTGTGTCGAGCTACTCGTCTTGTGGGCGGTCGGGGCCGCGCTTTTCCTGCTGGTCTTGCCGTGGCTGGTCGGATTTGCCTGGGTCGTTGTCGACTCCTTCCGATGACGGGTCGGGGTCGGGCCGGGGCGCGAGCGCGCCGGACTTCCGGCCGACCAGGTCCCCGGGGCGAAAGCGGGCGGCGTCGCGGTACTGGCGCCGGGGCGTCGAAGAGGATTGGTGCCAGTCGTACATCGGCTCGCGCCACGCGCGGGGGTCGACCGGGTCGGCGGAGCCGTGGTCGAAGTAGACGAGCGGGCGGTCGCCGCCGTTCCGAAGGGCCTTGGGCAACACGACGTAGCCGACCGGCGGCGCCCCGGCGCGGAACGGGTCGCCCGGTACCCCCTTCAGGTATGCGGGCACGAGTTCGTCGAGCCGGGCGGGCCACCGGTCGCGGTCGGCGCGGAAGAGTTGCATCGCGAGCAGGACGGCCGTCACGCGCCTCTCGGCGATCGTTCGGAAGCCCTTTTCGATCGCTCGGTCGTACGGCACGCCTTCCCAGAACCACCGGGAATATCGGGAGAGTCGATCGGTGACGCCCGTGCCGGCCAACCACCCGAGGAGCGGGCGGTCCTCGGCGACGTGGTTTCGCGACGCGACGAGCAGCCGGTCGATCGACGCCTTTGCCGCCGGCCAGTCCCGGGCACGCGCGGCGTCGATCCAGGACGGAAACGCGGCCCACTCGTGCGCGATCTGGGATTCGGCCAGCGGGCGGATCGCCCACCGCTCGGCGCCCGATCGCCGTACCTGCTCGGTGAGGGCGATGCGGTCGGCGTACAGGGCGCGCGCGAGCCCGTCGGCCAGCGCCCGCTCGTCCAGGAGGTCGGAGATCAGTTCGTTCACCGCCGCCCGCACCTGCGCGGCCCGCGGGTCGGCGGGGCGCAACCGCAGCCCCGGCCCGATGACCCGGGCCCGGTAGCACGCGGACTCGTCGATGCCCGCCGCCACGGCCTGGCAGGCGAGCGACGGGTCCTGGCGGACGGCGCGGGCGATGTGGAGCATGTCGCGGAGCCGCCCGACGGCCTCGACGTGGTCCCCCCGGAGTTCCATGAACTGGGCCCCGTCGTTGAGCCGCTCGGCGAGCAGTCGCACGTCGTTCAGACCTTTGATCGGGGCGCGCAAGTCGGCGTCGAACGTGGCGCGGACCCGCGCGCCGGGGACCGCCCGCGCCTTGCGGGCGAGCGCGAAGGCCTTCGCGTT
>DATHXE010000069.1:0-1848 GCA_035459845.1 Tepidisphaeraceae bacterium
GCGCGGCGAAACGTACCATTTGTGAGCGCCTCCCCCCCGGGATACGATCTCGCACGGACGCCCCGCCACTCCCGATCGCAAGGCCGCACGGATGCACCGCCCGAAGCGCTGGAACATTGTCCCGCCCGCCCCGGCCGCGGCCGAGCTCGCCGCGGCGCTGCGGTGTTCGCCGTTATTGGCGCAGGTGCTGCTCAACCGAGGCATTTCCGACGCCGCGACCGCCGGCGAGTTCCTCCGCCCCACGCCCAAGCTGATGGCCGACCCGGCCCTGATCCCGGGCCTGCCCCGCGCCGCCGAGCGGATCGCCCAGGCCATCCGCGATAAACAGAAGATCGTCGTCTACGGCGATTACGACGTCGACGGCATCACGGCCACGTCCATCCTCTGGCACGCGATCCGCCAACTCGGCGGGGAGATCGACTACTACATCCCCCACCGCGTCGAAGAGGGGTACGGGCTCAACGCCGAGGCGCTGGCGCAGATCTGCGCCGACGGGGCGGGCCTGATCGTCTCGGTCGACTGCGGGATCACCGCGGTCGAGCAGGCGAAGGTCTGCAAGGAGCGGGGGGTGGATCTGATCATCACGGACCACCATGAGTGGCACAGCGTGCGGAAGGATGAAGGCGGAAGGATGAAGGATGAGGCAGACGGCGCGGACGGCGCTTCTGCTCATCCTTCATCCTTCATCCTTCATCCTTTATTGCCCGATTGCCACACGATCGTCCACCCGCGCCTGCCCGGGTCGACGTACCCCAACCCGCACCTGTGCGGCGCCGGCGTGGCGTTCAAGCTCGCGTGGGGCGTCGGGCTGGCGATGAACGGCGGGTCCGACAAAGTCTCGGCGGAGTTCCGGGCGTTCCTGGTCGAGGCGACGGCGCTGGCGGCGCTGGGGACGATCGCCGACGTGGTGCCGCTCGTGGGCGAGAACCGCGTGATCGCGCACTGGGGGCTGGGGGGACTCAAGCAGTCGAAGCTGCACGGGATCCAGGCGCTGATCGCGTCGGCGAACCTCGTGGGGCAGAAGCTGGACGCGTACCACGTCGGGTTCCTGCTGGCGCCGCGGCTGAACGCGTGCGGGCGGATGGGCCACGCGCGGGAGGCCGTCGAGATGCTGACCAAGGCCGACCCGGCCCGCGCGACCGAGATCGCGGTGTACCTGGAGGCGAAGAACAAGGAGCGGCAGGGGATCGAGCGGAAGATCCTCGACCAAGCCGTCGCACAGGCGAAGGAGCTGGGCTGCGACAGGGACGAATGCCGGGCCATCGTGCTGGGCGGCGAGGACTGGCACGCGGGCGTGATCGGGATCGTCGCGTCCCGCATTGTCGACCGCTTCCACCGCCCGGCCGTCATGATCGCGATGACCAACGGCCACGGACAGGGGTCGGCCCGGTCGATCCCCGGGTTCCACCTCGCCCGCGCCCTCGAGAGCTGCCGCGAGCACCTCGACGCCTTCGGCGGGCACGAGATGGCGGCGGGCCTGAAGATCCAGACGCCCAAGCTCGCCGACTTCCGCGCCGCGTTCTGCCACCACGCCGCGGGCGTCCTCGAAGAGCGCCACCTCACGCCCGAGCTGCGGCTGGAGTGCCTGGCCGACCTCAAGTTCGTCACCGAGGCGCTGGTGAAGGACCTGAAGCGCGTCGGCCCGTTCGGTCACGCCAATCCCAAGCCCCTGCTCTGCTGCCAGGGCCTGACGCTGGCCGCCCCACCCCGCCGGGTCGGCAAGACCGGCGACCATTTGCAGTTGCAGGTGACGCAGGGCGACCTGTCGATCAAGTGCATCGCGTTCAACACGGCCCACCTGCTCGAGCGGCTCAAGACGGGGACGGTCCTGAACCTGGCGGTCGAGCC
>DATHXE010000070.1:0-16282 GCA_035459845.1 Tepidisphaeraceae bacterium
TTTCCGGGTGCCATGGGTGCCATGCCCTCGCACCGCGCCAACCCGTCTGGCTCGCAGAAATGGGCATTTCGCGGGCGTGGGCATGCCCCACTGGCACTCGACCTCCGCAATCGAACACATCTGGGGCATGCCCACGCCCCGCGAGCGCGGTGCGAGGGCATGGCACCCGGAAATGCCTCGCCGATTATCACGATCGCGCGAACGCCGGGTCGTACGGCGAGCGCGCGGCCGGCGACAGGACCGCCGGTGCCGGCCGATTCCGACCCAGGACGATCACCAGCACGCACACGAGCAGTACCCCCGCCGAGATCGCCGCGAGCGTGAGTTCGTGCGGCGATTCGACCCCGAACGCCGTGAACAACACCGACGCCGTGTTGTTGGCCGCGTGCCCGTAGAACGCGGGCCAGATGCTCCCGCTCGTATAGGCGATGTAGCCGAGGAATACGCCCAGGATCGCCGCGTACGTGGACTGCACGACGTCCATGTGCAGGATCCCGAAGAACAGGCTGGTGATCGCGATCGCCCAGGCCGGGCCCAGGCGGGTCACGAGGCGCGTCTGGATGTAGCCGCGGAACAGCAGTTCTTCGCCGAGCGGGCCGATCAAGCCGATGAACGCGATTTGCGCCACCAGCACCCACCCCCGCGCGCCGGCCATCATCTCCTCGAACGCCTTGAGCGTCCCGCCCTCGGGCAGCGGGATGAGCGAGATGAGCGACATGACCACCCAACTGCACGCGACCGTGCCGACGGTCATCGCGATCACCCGCCACCACCGCACGCCCGGCGTGCCCAGCTCGAGCCGCTCCTTGAACCGCACGGGCGAGAGCAGCGCCCCGGCGACGGCCGACCCGCCGACGATCAGGAACGTGAGCCCGAAAAGCGGGAGGTAGACCTCAGGGCGCGTGAGCATCGACGCGACCCGGCGCTCGGCGTCGCCCAGCCCGGTGGCGAACCCGCCGTTGGTCGCCAGCAGCAGGACGACCGCCCCGATCTGCGCGACGACGAACGTGACCATAACGGCCACGAACATCACGAACACCGTCCACACGCGCGCCGGCCGGGGCGGCGGCTCGATCGGCCAATAGCCGTAGGGCGGATACCCGTAAGGCATCGCGTACCCGAGCGGCGGCGGCGGCGGCGGCGGTGGCCAGCCGTACGGCGGGTACGGCACGGGTGGGTACGGATAACCCGGCTGCGGAGGGGGTGGCGCGGGCGGCCCATACCCCGGATAAGGATTCGGCGGATAGCTCATCCCGACCTCTCACTACGCACGCCTCGTGACCCCCTCACCCTATCATGCGGGTTGCGGACAATCGAGGCGATCCGCCTTTCCGGGTGCCATGCCCTCGCACCGCGCCGACAGCGCTCACTCGCGCGCCACCGTCGGTCGCGGGGCGTGGGCATGCCCCAACCGCTCTCGATTCTCTCATCGAACGCATCTGGGGCATGCCCACGCGAGCCGACAACACCCTCTCGGCTATTCAACCCTCTCGGCGGCTCGCGAGGGCATGCCACCCGGAACGGCCGCTCGGCACGAAGCGGTTCTGCCCACCATTGCCGCCCATTCACGTCCCGCGCCCCCAGCGTCCGATAACTCTTAAGAGATGATCCAGCAGTTGCTACAAGCCCTGGCCGCCAGTCCGAACGAGGCCGCCGACGACGTCCTGGTCGAGGCGCTGGGCCTGGGCAACCCGACCGAGCAGGCGCAGGTGCTGGCGGCGCTGCTCAAGCGGCAGACGGTCCGCGGATTGGGCGGTGTGATCGGCCTGTACGCCGCCCTGCCGGACGCGCTCAAGCTGACCGTCCTCGAGAACATCCGGGCGTTCCACTCGGCCCTCCGCGAGGCGGGGCGCTCGGACGACGTGACGCGCCGGTTAGCGGCCCTCAAGCTCATCGCGCTGGGCCGGCAGGGCAAGCTGGCGTACGTCGTGTCGGAAAACCTGCACGAGCTGGACGAGACGCTGTCGAAGGCCGCCGTTGAGGCGACGGTCGCGCTGGCGCGGTGGGTGTCGACCGAGACGCGCAGCCTGGTGCGCCTGGCGGACGCCGAACGCGCCGCCGCGTACGCCACCCTCAACGAGAACCGCCCGGAGATCGAGGCCGCCGTCGCCCGGGCGATGGACGTGCACCGCGGCAAACACGGGCCGGACCTGCTTCGGGCCGCACTGCTCCTGTCCGACCACCCGGGCTCCAAGACGCTGGCGATCTTGCACACGGCCAAGCACGGCGGGCAGTCGCCGATGGTCCGCCGGCTCCAGCAGCCGCCGGCCAGCGAGCACGTCGAGGGGTTCCTGCTCGGGGCGAGCCACGGCCAGCTCCGCTCGCACTTCGGGATCGTCTTCTCGCACATCGACGAGGCCCCCGTCCTCGACGCACTGCTCCGCAAGACCCACTGGCTCAAGGACCACCAACTCGGCCTGTGCATGCACCAGGTGACGCGCGGGACGTGGTTCGGCGAGACGGAGTTGGCGCACGACATCGAGCGGCGCGGGGCGGAGGACGCCGCCCGCGTGGGCGACTGGGTCGCCGCGTCGGGCGCACACGACGTGGTGCAGGACCAGCGGCTGGACCGGCTGCGCGAGCACGTTTCCGGCCCCGAGCCGGCGCACTTCGCGGCGCGGCTGCGGCTGCTCCGCCTCGCCGCCCGCCGGCCGCGCGGGGCGTCGTGCCAGTTGCTCCGGTCGTTCCTGACCGACCCGGACGAGCGGCTGGTGCGGCTGGCGGCGCGCGAGATCGTCCGCCGGCGCCCGGCCGACTTCGAGAACATGCTGCTGCAGCTCATGACCGGCGCGCCCGAGTCGGTCCGCCGGGTCGTCTCGCGGGCGATCGGGCAGGCGGGCTTCGAGAACTTCTGGCACCGGTTCGACCGGCTCGACAAGTCGACGCGCAAGTCCGCCGGCCGGGCGATGCTCAAGATGCTGCCGGACGCCGTCCAGCGCCTGCAGCGGCGGCTGGCGGCGGGGGCGATCCCCGACCGCCTCAAGGCGATGCAGATGGCGCAGGAACTCGGGCTGGCCGAGTTGCTCCGCCCGACGATCCTTCAGCTCTGCACGGACGTGAACGCGAAGGTCCGCTCCAAGGCCGTCGGGATCGTGGGCGGGCTCAACGAGGCCCCGGCCGACATCCTGCTCGAGCGCGTGATGAACGACTCGGACCCGCGCGTCCGGGCGAACGCGATCGAGGTGCTCGAGTCCAAGCACCGGACGAACTTCATGCCCATGCTCGCCCAGCGGGCAAGGTCGACCAGCAGCCGCGAGCGCGCCAACGCGATCAAGGCCCTGCACACGATGAAGGTCAAGGCCGCCACCACCGCGCTGGGCCACATGCTCAAGGACCCGCGGGCCGAGCACCGCATCTCCGGCATGTGGGCCCTGCGCGCGATCGGGTGGTGGGGGATGCTCAACGAGGTCGGCCGGCTCGCCAAGGAAGACCAGAACCTCCGCGTCCGCCGGTACGCGCTGGGCGTGCTGCGGAACGTGTCGGAAATGGTGAAGGCGTCGAAGAAGGCCGGATGAAAGCGGGTTCAGACGTGTCGACTGTCCGAGGGATCTGGCCCGGAGCACCAGGGCCTGACGGGCTTGCGATGGGCCCGAACGTTCGAGGCTAGATCCTTCCAGTACCTCAGGATGACAGCAACGGACCCTTGCACCCGAATTCACGTCTGACAATTGGCAATCGGCAATAGGCAATCGGCAATGACTTACCTGCTTTCCCAAACCCGCCAGGAAGACGTCTTCCGCAGCATCTCCGAGAACGTCGGCGGCTCATCCGACCCGACGACGTTCTACTACCTGCTCGCCGGCGCCGCCGGCCTCGTGGTCCTGCTCGCGCTGATCAGCGCGCGCAAGAAGCGCGCCGCCCGGCCGCGCGCGGTCAACCACCAGGGGCGGCTGATGAAGGAGATCCTCCGCCGGGTGCCGCTGAAGAAGTCCGAGGTCAAGCACCTCAGGACGGTCGCCGGCGAACAGGGGTGCGCGTCGCCGCTCACGCTGATCCTCTGCCCGTCGGTGCTCGCCAAGGGGCTGTCGGAGAAGTCGCGGGCGGACCGCAAGGTGATCATGAACGTGGCGCGCAAGATGGGGGTCGTGCGACGGAAGACGAACGTCTGATGCGCGAGGGACCAACCCCACGGTGCAAGCACCGTGGGCTTTCGTTGTGCACCGCGTGATCTCTCAAACGAAAAACGGTGGAGGCATCCGCTCGGATGCCTCCACCGTCTTGATTGCGCGTCACCGTCGAGTGACCGTTACTTTTTCGCCGCGTCGAAGTACCCGGTGTAGTACAGGAACCGGTTCTGGTTGAGCGTCGGGATCGATAGCTCGCCCGCCTTGACCACCACCGCGTTGTACGCCGCCGCGTCACGCTTGGCCTGCTCGTTCCGCTCGTTGATGACCGGGTTCTGGAGCTCTTCCGGCGTGTACGTGGGGACGACCGGCTCCTTGCCGACGACCGTGTAGTCGACCTCCGGCCCGAGCTTGTCCGTGACCCGCCCGCCCCAGCGGACGATCAGCGCCTTGATCGCCTCGGCCTCGCCCGGCGTCGGCACGCCGTTGTTGTCCATGTCGAACGACCCGTACACGTAGAACAGCGGCTTGATGTTCTTGTCGTAGACGATGTTCGCCGCCACGTCGCCCGGCTGGAGCGACTGGCCCTGCGCCAGCACCGTCACGCGGCACCACGACGAGTTCTGCCCGACCGAGATGATCTCGATCGACGCCTTGCCCTTGGGCAGGTCGAAGCTCGACGTCCCGGCCGCGAGCGGGGGCACGCCCTCCAGGCGCCCGTACACCTCGAACGTCAACCCGGGCACGACGTGGTCGCCGAAGCCCAGGTCGATGTAGACGGTGCCCTTGTCGCCGAGCTGCGTGATCTTCGCGTCGGCGTTGCGGACGACCGCCTCCTTGGTGTTCGGGCGATACCGGGCCACCAGCGACCGAAGGAGGGAGATTTCCTTGGCCGACTTGTCGATCTCCTGTTGGAGCCGGGCCGCGTCGGCCTGCTGGGCGACCTGCGCGTCGTTGAGCGTCTTCTTGGCCTCGTCGACCTGCTTGCTGAACTCGTCGACCTGCTTCTGCTTGGCGTCGATGTCCGCGGTCGCCCGCGTCTTCTCCGCGGTCAGCGCCGTCTCGGCCGCCGACTGCGCCGCCTTGGCCGCGTCGACTTCCGCCTGCTTCGCGGCGACCTGCGCGGTCGCCGCGTCCTGGGCCTTCTTCACCTCGCCCTTGGCCGCCGCCACGGCGCTCGCGTCGGCGGCGATCTTGGCGATCAGGTTGTCGATCACCGTCGTGAGCACCAACGGCTCGGTCGGGATCGCCACGCCCTTGAGGTTCGTCTCGGCCTCGGCCGCCAGCTTCGCCTTGGTCGCGGCGACCGCGTCCCGGGCTTCCTTCACGCCCTTGGCGTCGCCGGCGATGTACTTGACGATGTCCTGCGTCTGCCGGGTCGACACGTCCAGCAGCGTCGGCGAGCTCGCGTACGCCGCGTCGTTCTTGAGCTGCCGCAGGGCCTCGAGCGAGTCGCCCTCGGCGTAGACCAGCTGCGACGCCTTCTGGATGTCCAGCACGCGCTGGTTCGCCTTCATCTTCTCCGAGTTGGTCATGATCCCCCAGATCAACAGCCCCAGCGCGATCATGATCGTGATCACGAGGGACGTAATCAGGCCCGCCCGGGACGTCTGCTGCTGTTGAATCGGGGGCATATGCCAACCTCCGCAAGGGTGCGACCACCAAGGTGTGAATCGGCCCGCGCCGACCGGCGCAGCCCGACAAGTGGCCCTAATTTACCGCCCCGACAATGCCCCGGTCAAATCAACTCCGCGCACGTGACGCGAAACGATGTCACAAACGCCCGGCGCAGATCACAGACGACGGGCCAATTGTCCGTGGTCCATGGTCAATTGTCAGGGGCTCTCCCGCGCGAGACCACCGCTTCACAATGGACAATGGACCATCGACGATTGACAATCCCGAACATGCGTTTGATCGACCTTTCGCAGCCGATCTTCGACGACTGCCCCAACTGCCCCGAACACCCGCCGGTCCGCTCCGAGATCATCGCCGACCACCCGGCCGTGGGCTGGCGGCTCGAGAAACTGACCCTCGTCAACCACACCGGCTCGCACGTCGACGCCCCCTTGCACAAGCTCGCCGGGGCTAAGTCCCTCGACGACATTCCGCTCGAGAAGTGGGTCGGGCCGGCCCACCTCCTCGACCTCCGCCCCTGCACGCCCGACCAGCGCATCGGCCCCGGCGACCTCGCCCCCTTGCTCCAATCCGCCGGCGGATCCCTGCGCGACCGGATCGTCCTGCTCTGCACCGGGTGGGGCGACGAGCGCGCCCAGACCGACCGCTGGCTGAACCACGCACCCCTGCTCTCGCCCGCCGGCGCACAGTGGCTGGTCGACCAGGGCGTCCGCGGCGTTGGGATCGACTACTACTCGATCGGCGACGCCACCGTCCACGAGATCCTGCTCCGCAACGAGCTCTGGATCGTCGAGGAGCTTCGATTCCCCGCCGAGGCGTTCACGCTGCCCCAGCCCGTCGAGTTCTGGACGCTGCCGGTGAATTTCAAGGGGCACACGGGGGCGTTCTGCCGGCCGGTGATCGCGGTGCGGTGAACCGTTCGGGGACTCGGCCACTGAAGTGGCCAAGCCTCGGTTTGGCTGATGCGCGCGCAAAACGGCGCCGGCGGAAAACTCCTGCCGCCGGCGCCGCGTAACTGCATCATGTCCGGTCGGACCGCGTTACCGGTCGACCGTCTTCTTCTCGGTGGTCTTCTCGATCGACCCGTCCGGCTTCTCGACGACCTTCTTCTCCTCGACCTTCGTCGAGCCGTCCGGCCGGTCCTTCACCTTGGTTTCGCTGGCGATCTCGCGGTCGCACCCGACCATCGCGGGGATCCCGACGAACATCGCGGACATCACGATCGCCGACAGCTTGCTCTTCAACATAACAGTCTCCTGGTTAGAGTTGATAGACACTTCACAACGGCTGTGCCACGGCAGCGGGCGTTGGCCCGCAATCGCCCCCAAACGCTGGAAAACCGGCGTTTATGGCCGGGCTCGTTTCCCCCGCTTGCCCCACTTCGCGCCGCGCAGGATGTTCCCCTCCCATGTTGACGCCAACGCGACGCACCGCGACGCCACCTTGTCGACCGGGCCGACGTTTCGTCCGATAACTCATCCGTCTGTCGACTTTAAAACGTTTCCCCCAGTGCGTAGACTGTGCACCCGCGGGACGAGCGCGACCGACGACCGATGTCACGCGCCCTCGCACCCCCTCATACGTCACACAACTCTCGAAGGGCCCCGCTCTATGGACACCCCGCAACCCCAACAAACCCCGCCCACCGCCGCGCCCGCTGCCACTCCCGCTACGCCGGCGACGAACTTCATCCAGTACGACGACTTCGCCAAGCTCGAGCTGCGCGTCGCCACCGTCGTCGAGTGCAAGGCCCACTCGAACGCCGACAAGCTCCTGGTCCTTCAGGTCGAACTCGCCAATGGCGAGCGCCGCCAGATCTGCGCCGGCCTCCGCCAGCACTACGCCCCCGAGCAACTCGTCGGCAAGCAGATCGTCGTCGTCGCCAACCTCGCCCCCCGCCAGATGCGCGGCGAGGTCAGCCAGGGCATGCTCCTCGCCGCCACGGACCCGGCGACGAACAAGGTCATCTTCGTGTCGCCTTCGGAACAGGTCGCGGCGGGGTCGAAGGTCAGCTAGTGACTTTGAAACGCGCAGGCAAGGACGGCTTTTCCCCGATACACGGATGCTCCGCGAACTCCACATCTCCAACCTCGCCGTCATCGCCGACGCCCGGATCGAACTCCACGCGGGCCTGAACTGCTTCACCGGCGCGACCGGCGCGGGCAAGTCGCTCGTGATCGGCGCCGTCGAGGTGCTGCTCGGCCTGCGCAGTCCCGCCGAGATGCTCCGCGGCGGCGTCGACGAGGGCAGGGTCTCCGGCGTGTTCGAGATCAAGGACGCCGAGGCCCTCAAGGCCATCGAGCGCGTCACCGACGTGCCGGTGACGCAAGAGGGCGGCGAGTTGCTCCTGACCCGCCGGCTCTACGCGTCAGGCCGCTCGTCGGTCTCGCTCAACGGCAACCCGATCACCCTCGGCATGCTCAAGCAGGTCGCCGAGAATTTGATCGACGTGCACGGCCAGCACGACCACCAGTTCCTGCTCAAGCCCGCCAACCAGGTCGACGTCCTCGACCAGTTCGGCAACCTCTGGCCCCTCCGCCAGCAGTACCGCGAGGTGTACGACCGCCTGCAGGCCGCCAAGGCGAGGCTCGAGGAGCTGTCGACCAACCGCACGCTCCGTGAACAGCAACTCGAGCTGTACCGCTTCCAGGCCCAGGAGATCGACAACACCGAGCTGTCCGCCGACGAGTATGCGGAGCTCGAGACCCGGTCGTCCGTCCTCCGCAACCTCGAGAAGATCAAGAAGGACGCGGGCGGGGTTCACACCGCGCTCTACGAGGCCGACGGCGCCGTCCTCGAGCGCCTGAAGATGATGGCCGCCGTCCTCGCCGAGCTCGCGACGCTCGACCCGAACGTCGTGCCGATCGCCAAGAGCGTAAAGGAAGCCACGATCGGCCTCGAAGAAGCCGCGTTCGACCTGTCCCGCTATCTCGACAAGCTCGATTTGGATCCGGGCGAGCTGGCCGAGGTCGAGGACCGTTTGAACACGCTCAACCGCGTCCTGAACAAGTACGAGGACACGGTCGAGGCGACGCTCGCGTACCGAGCGGACATCGGCAAAAAAATCCACGACCTCGAACACGCGTCCGAGGATTTGAGCTCGCTGAACAAGGAGATCGCGCCGCTGACCAAGCGCCTGACGGAACTCGGGACGGAGCTCTCCGCGAAGAGGCAGGCGGCTGCGAAGCAGCTCTTCCCGCGGGTGGAGCGAGCGCTCGCGGAACTGGGGATGGAGAAGGCGCGGTTTCAGGTCTCTTTCGCAGCGCCAGGCGCCGCGCCTCAGCACTCACCACTCAGCACTCAGGACTCGACCGCCCGCGCCACCGCGTCCGGGTTCGACCACCTCGAATTCCTCGCCCAAACGAACCCCGGTCAACCTCCCCAACCGTTGCGCAAGATCGCGAGCGGCGGCGAAATGTCCCGCATCATGCTCGCGCTCAAAGGCATCCTCGCCTCGTCCGACCGCGTCTCGGTCCTCGTGTTCGACGAGATCGACGCCAACGTCGGCGGCCGACTCGGCGCGATCATCGGCACCAAGCTCCAGGAACTCGCCAGCAGCCACCAGGTCCTCTGCATCACCCACCTCCCGCAGATCGCCTGCTACGCCGACCGCCACCTCACCGTCCGCAAGGACGTCGCCGCCGGCAAGACGACCACCACCGTCCGCACCATGGAAGGCGACGAACGCCTCCAGGAGATCGCCGAAATGATCGGCGGCCAACGCATCACCGACACGACCCGCGCGCAGGCCAGAGAACTGCTCGACGCGGCGAAAGAAGAAGGCCTCAAGGCTCGTGCGCGATACGCGACCGCCAAACGCGACGCGGAAGCCCGCGCCGAGGCGCGGAAGGACGAGCCGAAGCGCGAGGCACGCCCGGCGCGTAAGAAAGCCGCGGGTTGACCCAGTCAGCTGCAACGCAACGCGTTGCTGACGCGCGGTTCACTCACAATCAGTTTCTCACTTCGAGCGCGTCAGCAGGTCGTTGACCTGCAGCGATTCCCTCACTTCACCCCCTGAATCTTCGGCGTCCCCGCCGCCACCATCCTCAGCTTCGGCTCCGCCTCCACCGCCTCCAGCACCGCGCGCGTCACCCGGTCGTCGATCTCCGCCGACCGCCGGATCTCCACCGGGTACCGCACGACAACCTCCAGCCCCGCGTCGACGAACCGCAGGCGCGTCTCAGTGTCCGGCGGGTCGATCGTCACGCCCGAGCTGCTCCGCTTCACGCGCTCGTGCTGCCGCTCGAGCTCGGGGCGGTACTCCTTCACCACGCCGTCGATCGCCCCCTTGAGCCGTTCCTCGGCCGCCTTGTAGTCGCTCTCCGGCGACAGCGTCAGTCCCACCTCGTTCCACGCGTACTCGGTCCCCGGCGCCTGCTTGAAGAACCCGGCCGGCTGGAACAACACCGAGTTCGAGAACACGACGACGCGCCCGGTCGGCTTGAGCTGCCGCCCGCCCGCCATTTCCATCAGGTACAGGCGGAACAGGCCGGTGCTGATCACGTCGCCGGTGACGCCGCCCACCGTCACGCGGTCCCCGACGCGCACGCCGTACCGCCCGACGAAGAAGAAGTACGCCACCGCCGACAGGATCACCGTCTGCAGCGCGACCGCGATGCCGGCGGTCATGATCCCGGCGAACGTCGCGAGCGACCCGAACTCGGTCACCGTCGCCAGCGCGAGGATGATCGTGATCACGCTCCCGATCACGATCCGCCGCAGGAGCGTGAGCTGGCGGCGGCGGCGGACGTCGTGGGCGTAGGCGAGCGTCGCCCGCCGCCAGACGAACGAGATCGTCAGCACGACCAGCAGCGCCGCCCCGGTCGCCCCGAGGCGGAAGAGCAGGTTGCGCAGCGCGGCCGAGTAGTCTCGCCCCAGCGCCGTGCGCCACTCGCGCAGGTCCGACCGGGCCGACTGGATCGCCACCCCCTGCTCGCGGAGCGGGAACGCGACCCCCGACAGCTGGCGGAACCGCGCCGCCAGCACCCCGAGCTGGCGCGCCCGGGCGGCGAGCGTCTGCGCCGTGTCGGGGCCCTGCGTGACGTCCACCGCCTCCGCCTGCCGCATCGCCTCGGTCAGCTGCGCACGCGCCGGCGCGCGGAGCTTTTCGTTCGCCTTATCGAGCGCGTCGGCCTGGTCGGCCAAGCCGCGCAGCTCGTCCATCCGGGCCGACAGTTCGAACATCTCCGAGACCAGCCCGATCACGCCGGTGGACTCGGGCCGGAAGATCGGCCGCGCCGCGGCCTCGGCGACCACCGCCGCCGCAACGCTCACACCCGCGGTGGTCGGAGAACTCCCGCCGCCACTCGACGGCGGCGCGACCGCCTCGGGCACCGACCGCTCGAGCGCATCCAGCCGCTCGGCCAGCGCCGCCGCCGTCCCGCCCTCCGCCCCGCCCGCGACGCTCGCCACCCTCTGGAGCACGTCGCGCCGGGCGGCCGCCAGTTCGAGTTGGGCCGCGAGTTCATCCCGCCGGGCCTCGAGGAGTGCGACCTGTCCCGGATCGGCATCGTCCGACTCGCGCCCGAGCGATTCGAGCTCGCGCGTGAGCTCCGCGACCCGCGCCGAAGCCGCAGCCACCGATTGTGCGATCCGCTGCCCGCGCGCCGCGCGGTCGGTCGGCGACGTGGTCGTGGTTGTCGCGGGCCGGGTCGTCTCGGCGGGCTGGGCGGCCTCGGCGGCGACGAGCATGTCCACCCGCGCCCGCCCGAACTGCAGCCCCAGCCGCATCGCCTGCCGCGCGCTCCGCGTGACCGTGTCCCGGTACGTCAGCTCGTTCGCCCGCGCCTGCCCCTGACCGAACGACGACACCCGCCGGTACCAGTCGGCCGTCTGGTCGAGGAACGCGATCAGCTCCGGGTCGACCGGCGCCCGCGACGGTTGCGGCGGCACCGGCGCAGCGACCCCCGTCGCAACAAAAAGGGTGATGACGAGAAGACCAACGCCGCACGCGATGAACCGCACCATAGTCGCGGGCACCATACGCAACCGGCCCGATCCGTGGGACGGACAATCCCGCCCCAAGCCGCGGCTTGCGACTGAGCGACCTCCCTCACCCCCGGCGCAGCGATTCGGGAATCTCCCGGATACGCCCCTCGCGGTCGACGCAGGCGATCGTCGTCGCCGCCTCGGCCAGCAGCGTCCCCTCCCGCCGAAGCTCGTACGCGTGATCGATCCGCACGTGGGTCTGCTTGATCACCTTTGTAAGTAGTGTCAGCTCCTCGTCATACCGGGCCGGCGACTTGTACTTGCATTCGACCTTTACGACGACGAACAGGACGCCATCCCGCTCCAGGTCCGCGTACGAAACGCCGTTGGCGCGGAGCAGTTCGACCCGCCCCATCTCGAAGTACTGGAAGAATCGGCTGTGATGGACTACCCCCATCGGATCGACCTCGGGATACCGCACGCGAAACTTAATCTCATGCTGCAATTGCATTTACGTCCTTCCCGTGGGCTGGCCGGAGTCGCCGGCAGGGCGAAATCCGGTCGTCTTGAAAGCCCCGCAAACCTCGGTACACTCATGCGTTCCGACCGGTCCCTCGCGGGGGCGGAAGGGTCTGGCGTTTATAACAGAATTGTCTTCGGCGACGAGATTCGCGGGACTGCGAAAGGATCCGACACATGATCAAGGTCAAGGCGCGCGGCAACGAGACGGTGGAGCAGATGCTGCGTCGGTTCAAGAAGGCGTGTGAGAAAGAGGGGCTCACGAAGGACATCAAGCGCATCGCCTACTACGAGAAGCCCAGCGAGAAGAAGCGCCGCCGCGCCCGCTCCAAGCCCCGCCCGATGAAGGTCGGCGGCAGCAGCAGCAGCCGCTAAGCGATCTTCGATCCCGATCAAAGCCCGGGGCGTTTCACGCGAGGCTTGGTCACTTCAGTGACCGAGTTGCTTCCGGAACCGTTCCCGCGGACACGCCGAGCAGTTAGAATCCGCGGTGCGGTTAACGACCAAATCGTTAATTGCGCCGCGGATTCTTTTCCATCGTCGCGCGATTGATTACTCTCCCACGCATGAGCACCGCAACCAACGGCGCCGCGGTCGTTACGCAGGACCTGACCAAGATTTACAAGGACTTCTGGGGCCGCGACAAAGTCACCGCCCTCGACCGCCTCAACCTCACCATCAACCGGGGCGAGGTGTTCGGCCTGCTCGGGCCCAACGGGTCCGGCAAATCCACCACCATCAAGCTCCTCCTCGGCCTGATCTTCCCCACGCGCGGGAAGGCGTTCGTCCTCGGCGAACCGGCCGGCAACACCGTCATCAACCAGCGGATCGGCTTCCTCCCCGAGGAGTCGTACCTCTACAAGTTCCTCACCGGCGAGGAGACGCTGCACTTCTACGGGAAGTTGTTCAAGATCCCGCGGAAGGAACTGAAACGGCGCGTCCCCCTGCTGCTCGACAAGGTCGGCCTCGACGAGAAGGCGCGCAAGCGCAAGCTCCGCGAGTACTCCAAGGGCATGGCCCGGCGCATCGGCCTCGCCCAGGCCCTGATCAACGACCCCGACCTCATCCTCCTCGACGAGCCGACGACCGGCCTGGACCCGATCGGCACCCGCGAGATGAAGGACCTGATCGTGTCCCTCAAGGAACAGGGCAAGACGGTCATCCTCTGCTCCCACCTGCTGGCCGACGTCCAGGACGTGTGCGAGCGGATCACGATCCTGTTCAAGGGGAAGATGCAGACGTTCGGCGAGGTGCGCGACCTGCTCCAGGTGCGCGACGTGACCCAGATCGAGGCCCGCGGGATGTCGCCCGAGCAGATCGAGGAGGTCCGCCAGTTCGTCGCCAGACAGGGCGCGGCGAACGTCTCGATCACCCACCCGACGACCACGCTCGAGGACCTGTTCATCCGCGTGGTGAACGAGAACTCGGGGAACGGGTCGGCCGGCAAGCCCTAGAATGCACGGGGGCGCACGGGCGGGGGTTTGATTCGCGGGACCTACAGGCGGACAGGTGACTCATGGTCGACGGATTCATTGCCCAGGCGTCGGACGCGGTGGGCGGCGCGGGCGGCGGGTGGCTGCTCCCGGTCATCGTGGCGGTCGTGCTGATCGCGCTGGTCGCGGCGCTCGGGTCGGTGATGGAATTCGCGCGGTTCAGCTTCAAGCGGGCGTGGGCGATCTCGTCGGTCACGTTCCGCGAGTCGGTCCGCCGCCGCGTCCTCTGGATCACCCCCCTGGCAATGATCGGCGTGATCGCCGTCACCCAGCTGTCACGTCCGATCGACCCGCAGGACGCGATCCGCACCGCCACCAAGTACACGCTGTTCGCGTCCGGCATCGTCGTCGTGATCGCCACGCTCATCCTCGCCTGCACGAGCCTCCCGCGCGAGATCGAGAACCGCGTGATCTACACGATCGTCACCAAGCCGACGACCCGGCTCGAAATCGTGGTCGGCAAGACGCTCGGGTTCGCGCGGACGAGCGCGCTGATCCTGCTGATCATGGGCCTGTTCGCCTACGCGTACCTGCGCGTCAGCGCCGCCCAGCTGACGGCCGTCATCACCGAGCAGCTCGCGCTCCCCACGGCCCCGGAGGTCGGGCGGCAGACGCTCGAGCACTACAAGGCCCAGGGGCTGCTCCAGGCGCGGACGTTCGCCACGCCCGCCGACCTGCAGGTGTACGCGGCGGTCCCCAGGCCGGGCGACCCGGTCACGTGGACGTTCGGCAAGGAAGAGCAGCTGGTCATGTACGCGTTCGACGTCCCGGACCGCGTCGTCGACGACCGCGACGGGCTGGACACGCAGATCAACGTCGAGGTGAAGGTCGCCGTCAAGCAGCGGCCGCTGGGCACGACCGAACAGGCGGAGGTCGCGGACGCGGGGAACGCCGCCGCGGCGGACGGGACGGCGGCGCGGATGCCCGGGCCGGCGTCCATCGAAATGTCGATCCTGACCGAGAAGTGGTTCACCGCGGTCCAGCCCACCCAACTGATCGACGCGCGGAACACCGACCCGTTCAAACTGAACGCCAACGAGGCCGGCCCGACCGGGAAGTCCGCCCGCCTGCGCCCGCCCGTCGGGCAGCCCGAGCGGCCGATGGAGCCGGACAAGGTCGTCCGGCTCGAAGCCCTGCTGGTCATCCCCAGGCCGGTCATCCTCGAACGCCTCCGACCGATCCCGGAGGGCGCGGGCGGGAAGCGCCGGATCGTCGTCTCGATTTCGGGGACGAGCGCGGGCACGCAGTACGGCTTCGCCCCCGACTCGGTCACCGCCCGCGTCGTCCAGAAGACCTTCGAGATCGACCCGGTCTCCAAGCGCCGCGTCAACGAACGCGACATGCCCCCGCTGACGCTCAAGCAGGCCGAGGTGGCGTCGCCGTCGGGCACGCCGGCGACGGTGCTCTTCCGGTCGCGGACCAGCTCGACCGGCGGCCAGCAGCTCCGCGGCGACACGAACCCCGCAGAGGCGCCGGTCGGCATCTACCGGTTCCGCGGGGCCGACCTGTCCGGCGGCGGGGACTCGGTCCCGTTCGAGTTCCGGGCCAAGATCGAGCGGAGCGGCGCCGACGCCACCGAGGCCGAGAACGCCTCGGTCGTCCAGTTCACGTTCGTCGACGCCACGACCGGCGCCGAGTCGACGCCCGTCACCGTCGTCCCCGAATCGGACCGCCCGGCGTTCTTCACCGTCCCCCGCGCCGCGCTCGGGTCGGGCGACTTCGACGTGCACGTCCGGTCGCGCACGGCGGGCCACGTCGTCGGGCTCCGCGGTGGAAAGGTCGCGTCGCTCGCGGCCGTCACGCGCGTCAACAGCTTCGCATTCAACCTCGCCAAGAGCCTGCTCGTCCTCTGGCTCCTGTCCATCCTCGTCGTCTCCATCTCGATCTTCTGCTCGACCCTGGTCAGCTGGCCGATCGCGGTCGTGATGACGCTGGTCATCCTCCTCGGGCGGTGGTGCGTGACGCAGGTCGGCCAACCCGCCACGCCCGACCAGATGGCGACCGACCTGCTCGGCCAGAACGCGAGCGCGACCGGAAAGCAGCTGTTCGCCGGCACCGTGACCGGCCTGAACGCCGGCCTGAAGGCCATCGCCCACGTCCTCCCCGAGACCGAGCGGTTCCGCGTGACCGAGGACATCGACCGCGGCGTGAACATTCCCGCCCGGACCCTCTTCGAGGCGCTGGGCGTGCTGGGCGGGTACGCGGTCCCCGTGCTGCTGCTCGGATACCTGCGGTTACGGCACAAGGAGGTGGCGCCATGAGCACGATCACATCGACGACAACCCCGGTCGAACACGAACACGCGACGGGCACGTCCGGCGGGGACGCGGCGCGCGGGCGCCGGCGCGGGAAGCTGCTGACCGTCGTCGTGCTCGTCGCGGCACTGGTCGGCGCCTCGCTCACCCAGGACGCGGCCCACGCCTACCGGGTCGCCGCGATCAACCGCAACCAGCCCAGGGGTGCCGCCCAGTCCACCGCCGACGCCTCGCGGGCAGCCAGCCTCGACAGTTTCGCCCTCTCGCTCATGCTCGGCGGGCTCCGCGGGCCGCTCGTCATGTACCTGTGGACCAGCAGCGAGTCTCAGAAGTCCGAGCGCGAGCTCGACTCGTTCGACACCCAGATCGAGCTGATCCGCCTGCT
>DATHXE010000071.1:0-7194 GCA_035459845.1 Tepidisphaeraceae bacterium
CACGTTGGACGGCACGCTCGCCGCTTACGACGCGACCACCGGCAAGGAACTCTTCACCCGCCGCGAGCACGCCGAGACGATCACCAGCATCGCCTCGACCGCCGACGGCAAGTACCTGGTCACCGGCAGCGCCGACGACTCGGCCAAGGTCTGGAACGCCGCGACCGGCGAAGACCTCATCACCCTCCGCCCCGGCAACGAGTACGACGTGACCGCCGTCGCCGTCACGCCCGACGGCAGGCGGATTGTGACCGGGGACGGCGAGAACACGGTGCGCATCTGGGACGCCGAGACGGGTGCCGAGCTCCGCGCCCTCGCCGGACACGAGTCGGTCGTCACGGCGGTTGCCGTGTCGTCGGACGGCAAGCGCATCGCGTCCGCGAGTTGGGACAAGACCGTCCGGACCTGGGACGCCGCGACCGGCAAAGAACTGCTCGTGCTTAAAGGCCACACCGACGAGGTCACGGCCGTCGCGTTCAGCCCCGACGGCAAGCGCCTGGTCAGCGCCGGCCGAGACGAGGCGCTCCGCCTGTGGGATCCGGCGGCCGGCAAGCTGCTCGCGACCCTTGCGGGTCACACGGACGACGTCACGGCGGTCGCGTTCACCCCCGACGGGAAGCGACTCGTCTCGACGAGCAAGGGCGAGATCCGAATCTGGAACGTGCCGTGATCGCTCTACGCCGGCTCCCGTGGAGTCGGACGCACACGACCGATGCGGGCCGTTCCCGCAACAGCCACCATGACCCACCACCGCTTCAGTTTCCTCGTCCTCCTGCTCGCCCCGCTCGTTGCAGCCGAAGACCTCAAACCCATTTCGGGCGTGTTCGCCGCCGAGCCGGTGCCCAACAGCCCCACGCTGACCGCCTCGGGCCTGGCCTGGTGGGACGGCAGGCTGATCGTCGCCGACCGCGTGCCCAAGCTGTTCCGCGCCCACACCCCGCCGGACCAGTGGGCCGAGTTCAAGGCGGTGACCCACCCCGTCGGCGCCGCCGCCCACCCCGACGGGTCGCTGATCATCTCCGAGAAGCAGCCCGACGGCCTCCACCGCATCGCCCGCCTCACCAGGGACGGCAAGGACGAGTCGCTGGCCGAAAGCAAAAACGGATTCCCCAAGGGCACCAAGGGTGGCGTCGGCTCGCCGCACTTCGTCGCCTGCCACCCCAACGGCACCATCTACTGGTCAGGCTTTCCCGACGGCGGCACGCGCTACCTCCTCCCCGGCACCACCGAGGTCCTCCAGGGCCAGCCGCGCGTCGTCCACACGTACGGCATCGGTGTGTCGCCCGACCACAAGTGGCTGTACGTCGCGTCGAAGATCCCCAACGTGAACGAGCGCGGCGTTTGGCGCTATCCCGTCGACGACGCCGGCAAGCTCGGCCAGGGCGAGTTCTTCATCGCGATCAGCAAGTTCACCACGACCCACCTCAAAGACCTGCCCCCCGCCGCCGACAGTTCGCGTTCCCTCACCGGCTGGATCGGCCGCTGCCAGGGCCTGGCCGTCGACCGGCTCGGCTACGTGTACGTCGGCGGGGCCGAGAGCCACACGTCTGGAGCCGCCGTCGCCGTGTTCACGCCCGATGGCAAGGCGCTCGCCGCCATGATCACCGGCGTCCCCCGCAACATCTCCGGCCTCGCGTTCGGCGGGGCCGACGGCAAGACCCTCTACGTCACCGGCGCGGGCGAATACAAACTTCACCAGGCGCGCCTGCCCGTCCCGGGCGAAGTCTTCCGCGGCGGTCGTTGACGCCTCGCGCGGTTCGGTCGTCGGCCCGCCCACTTACGGAACAGCATCATGCATCTGCACACCGCGGTTCTCATCCTGCTCGTCGCCCTCGTCTCGGCCAACGCGGCAGCCGCGGAACCGCCGCCGTCGCCGGCAAGGCCGAACATCGTCGTCATCCTCGCCCACGACCTGGGCTACGGCGACCTCGGCTGCTTCGACCAGAAGCGCCTCAGGACGCCGAACCTTGACGCGATGGCGGCCGAGGGCATTCGGTTCACGCAGTTCTACGCCGGCGCGCCGGTCGACGCGCCCTCCCGATGCGTCTTGCTGACCGGCGTCCACGGCGGCCGCGCCGCCGTCCGCACCGCGTCCGACAAGTCCATCGCGATCCCGCGCGGCACGCCGACCGTCGGGACGGTGCTCAAGGCCGCCGGCTACAAGACCGCGTGGGCCGGCACGCCGCGCGACTTCGCCAACGCCACCGACCTCGGCTTCGACGTCGCCGCACCCGCCCCGGCCCCCGACGGGGCGCTCGCGTTCCTCCGCGACGCCCACAAGTCCCCGTTCTTCCTGCTCGTCGCGCTCGGCGCCCCGCACGCGAAGGAGGAGCCCGCGCAGGACCTCGGCGAGCTCGCCAAGACCGACTGGCCCGCCGCGGAGCAGGCGTACGCCGCGGCCATCCGCACCCTCGATCGTGACGCCGGCCGCGTGCTCACACTGCTGAAGGAGCTGGGCGCCGATCGGAACACCCTGGTGATCTTCACGTCCGTCAACGGCCCGCAAGCCGATGGCGGACACGACCCGGAGTTCTTCGACTCGAACTGGAAGTTCCGAGGCGGCAAGGGCGAGATCTTCGAGGGCGGGATCCGCGTGCCGATGATCGCGCGGTGGCCGGGGGTGATCCCGGCCGGCGGGCAGAACGACCGGCAGTGGTACGCCGGCGACCTGATGGCGACCGCGGCCGAACTGGCCGGCGTCAAGCCGCCGGACGGCCTGGACAGCGACAGTCTGGTTGCGGCGCTCAAGGGGCACGTCGAAAAGGACCAGTGGAAGCGCAAGAGCCCCCTCTACTGGGAGTGCTACGAAGGCAAGACCGCCCAGGCGGTTCGCTTCGGCAAGTGGAAGGCGATCCGCTCGCCCATGATCACCGGCGAGGTCGAGCTGTACGACATGTCGAACGACTTCGGCGAGAAGCGCGACTACGCCAAGCGCCGCGCGGACCTCACGCGCCACGCGACCAATTTGTTGAACAAGCACCACCACCCTGACCCGAACCGGGCACCGCCCGCGAGCCCACTTACACCCGCCGGCCAGGGCGCCCCCAGGTGACGATCACGCGTTGGTGGCCCGACCGTCGCGGCTCCCACGGCCGCCCCCACGGCGGACGTCCGCTGCGGAAAATGCGAAGGCAAAGGCAGACGGGACGATGCCCCCGCGATCAGGCGTTCGACTCGACACCGGTACAAACCCGCCTGACTTCATTGGGCGGCTCCAATTCTCGAGGAGCACGTTGAGAATTTAAGATCAAGGTCGGCTCGCCCGACGTCGGGGACGACGAGCGCCGGATCGAGGCCGTCCGCCGCGACCTGGGGCGCGGCGTCGTGAACGCATGTGGCGCCTCGTTACTCGCGCCACACCTCGAGTTCGGTGAGTCCGCTCCGTGCCTTACTGCGGTGGGTGAAGACGACGCGCAGCCGCGAGGTCTTGGCGCGCGTGAACGTGACGATGTTGGCGGCGCTCCCGGTCGGGACGGCGGGGGCATACGTGGGGCCGGCGACGTCGCGCCAGTCTACGCCGGTCCAGGTCTGGACGACGTACTTCGACGGGGGCTGGACGCCGCCGCGGTCGTCGTACACGTGCAGGACGACGCGGCCGATCTCCTTCTCGGCGCCGAAGTCGATCTCGAGCCAGTCGGTCGGGTCGGGCGAGCCGTAGCTCGTCCAGCGGTTCATGGGGGTGGGGAGGAAGATGATCCTGCCGTCGATGGCCTTGTCCGGGGTGCCGCCGAAGCGATCGGAAAAGGAGGCGGTGGCCTTGGGGAAGCCGTCCTTTCGGGGATTGAAGGCCAGGTTGCCGGCGGGGGGCGGGGCGGGGGCGTAGGGCTTGATGGCGTCGCCCCAGAGCTCGATCTCGGTGAGGCCGGTCTTGCCGGTGGGTGCGTGGGTGATCAGGAAACGCAGCTGCTGAATCTCGGTCGGGGGGAACGTGACGACGCTCGGGCGGTGGCCCTCGGGCCTTTCCGAGTGGCGCGGCTGCGCGGGGAGGGGGACCCACGCCTTGCCGTTCCAAGTTTGGAGGTCGTAACTGACGGGCGCGACGATCGAGTCGCCGTCGTCGAGAAAGTAGAGCTTGGCGGTGTCGATCTTACGGGCGACGCCGAGGTCAATTTCGACCCAGTCGGTGGCGCTCGGCGAGCCGGCGGCGGTCCAGCGGTTGGGCGGGTCCTTGTGATACCAGTAGTTGCCGTCGATCAGCTTGGCGAGCGAGGTTTTGGGGGCGGTGAAGGAGGCGGCGAGGCGGGGGAAGTAGTCGCCGTCGTTGTTGACGGCGAAGTTCATGCGGGCGGGTTTGGCGGGCGCCGGCGGCGCGGCGGGGAGCTTGACGGTGAGCTTACCGAGTGTGGGTGACGCGGCGATCTCGCGGCCATCGGCGAGGACGCGGAGGCCGACGCCACGGTTGTACTTGGCGCCCGTCTTGTCCCAGACGATCGAGAGGCGATGTCCGCGATAGGGCACATCGTCGAGCGCGAAATAGTCCCAGTCGGCGGGGGCGAGCGGGTCGAGGTCGAGCGTGTCGTCGTCGCGCGTCTTCAGGCCGGCCAGGCCGGTGATGACCAGGTCGCAGAAGCCGGAGTGGAAGTAGTGCTCGGAGTGGTTGTAGCCGTCGTGGCCCTCGAACGAGCCGGTGTCGGGGTGGAGGGCCTCGGCCAGGTACGGCTTGCCATTCTTGCGGTGCGATAGGCTGTAGCTGCGCAGAAGTTTGGCGTAGTCGGCGCGGGTGACGTGGGCCTGCTCGTAGTTGTGGAGCAGGTTGGCCATGGCCTTGAGTGTTTGCGTGGTAGCGAAGGGCCAAGATTGGCCGGACCACCAGCAGCAGGACTTCTTCAGAACGAACTGGGGGTCGTTGCGCGCGAGGGTGGTGGGCCCGCGGTCGGCGAAGAAGAAGTCGGGATTCATCAGGAAGCGCCAGGCGGACTCGAATCCCTTGTCGGGCAAATTGAACTGCCAGGGGACGTAGCCGTGGAGCTCGCGGCCGTGCGGGTCGCCGGCGTACTTGCCGGACTGGTAGGTGAGGGTGTTGGCCTTGACGACGTTGCCCTCCTTGTCGGTCTCGTCGCGGGCGGACATGGGGAAGAAGAAGTCGCGCTTGGGGTCCCAAAGCTTGGCCTGCAACTCCTTCTTGATCGCGGCGGCCTTGGCGCGGAACGCGTCGGCGGTGGCGCGGTCGTTGGCGAGGTCGGCGACGCGGGCAATCGCGACCGCGTCGGCCCACATGTAGCTGTTGAACGACGGGCGATACCCGCGGTCGCCGCGGAGGATGTCTTTGGTCTGGCGGGAGTTGATGTTGAACTCCATGCCGTCGTCGTGGCCGGTCTGCCAGAAGAGACCCGCGGCGTCGACGTACTGCCGCTTGGCCCAGCCGTCGTAGTTCTTCACCAGGTCCGCCAGCAGGTCGGTCGTGAACGCCTTGTCGGGGTGGACGAGGTGGACGGCCCAGAGCGAGTCGGCGAGCCACGCGGAATAGTTCCGCGGCTGCGCGCCGGGCGTGCGGAACCAGTAGCGGGCGTAATCGCGGGCGTAGGTCGGGTCGGCGAGCCAGCGGACCTCGTACAGCTGGTGGCCTGACGGGCAACTGATCGCGCCGTACGCGCCGGACCAGAACGGGCGGTCGATGAATTCGGTGAACGAGTAGCCGGAGGTCGGCGAGCCGTAGGTCAGGTGCTTGGTGACCAGCTCCCAGCGGTAGTACCAGGTGGTGACGAGGTCGGGATCGGGGCAGTCGAAGAACGGGACGTGGGCCTTGTACCAGTCGAAGTCGCGGTTGTCCCAGAAGGTCTGGGCGTCCAGCGCCTTTTGCTTATCCAGCACCTGCGGGCGGGCGACAGGCGCCGCGGCAACGGTGCAAAAGAGGGCGGCGATAAGGGTGAGGCGGGGGGCGGTCAAAGGGGGCTCCGGGTAGTTGGCGGGCGGGGACGTCGCTACTTGGCGGGCGACCAATCGTCGGTGCGGAACGGGGCGGCGGGAAGGCCGTCGCGATTGTACAAGTTGGCACCGGCCGGGTTGGCGGAGAACGCATAGCGGACGGCGACGGGTGCGGGTACGCCGGGGGCGCTGACGACCACGGCGTCGCGGTCGATCGTTGCGGTGGCCCAGACCCATTTGCGGTCGGCGCCGGCAATGGCGAAGCGCTTGAGCGATCCACCGGCGTCCTCAACGGCCGGGCCGGGGCCGTCCTTCTTTCCAACCATCAGGCCGCGGCCGACGTGGTCGAACGTCAGGCGGATCTTGCTGCCCTCGACCGTCATCGCGCGGTAGAGCGGGCCCGTGGGGGTGAGCTCGGACTTGCCGTAAAGGTCGTGAAGCGCCAACCGCGCCAGCCGGTCGCCGACGTCGGCCTTGTTGCGCGGGTGGATGTCGCCGGCCTCACCGACGTCGATGGTGATCGCCATTCCGGTGTGAGGGGCGGCGAGGGTTTGGCGCTGGGACTCGCGGAGGAGCGCGAGGCCGCCGCCACCGGTGGGCGAGTCGTCGGGCTCGCGGAAGGCGGGGAGCTGAACGAAGTAGAACGGCAGATCGGGATCGGCGAAGTGCTTTCGCCACGCGCCGATGAGCGTGGCCAGCTGCCCGTGGTAGGCGAGCCCGTTCGCCTCGTCGCCGGCGTTGCCCTCGCCCTGGTACCAGACGACGCCGCGGAACCGCAGGCCCGCGAGGGGGGCGATCATGCCGTTGTACAGCGTCGCGCAGCGCGGGCGGCGGGCCTTTTCGCCGAACGGGAACGGTGGGAACTCCGGGGCGCCCACGTGCGTGCCGGCGGCGACCGCGGCGGCCTTCTCGCGCTCCCACTGCGCGAGCGACACCTTCATCTTGCCCGCGAGCGGCGCGAACGGCGGTGCCGACAGAAGCGTTTCCTGCGACAGCCACATCTCGATCCGCGTGCTGCCCTTGGCCGAGCGGACGATGCCGATCGGCACGCCGGTGTCGGCGTGGAGCCGGCGGGCGAAGTAGAACGCGACGGCGGAGAACCGGGGGGCCGTCTTGGGGGAGCAAGCGAGCCATTCGCCGGTGGCGACGTCGTCCTGCGGCGCGGGGCCGAAGTGCTCGACGATGCCGAACTGGCGGACGAGCGGGAGGTCGGCGGTCGCGGCGGCCTTCTTGTTCGGCTGGTCGGTGAAGTGCCCGAGGCCGATCGACATGTTCGACTGGCCCGAGCAGAGGAAGACGTCGCCGATGAGCACATTCTTCGCGGCGGCC
>DATHXE010000072.1:0-3134 GCA_035459845.1 Tepidisphaeraceae bacterium
CGAGGCGAGCGTGTGGCTGGATGACATGAAGAACCGCCCGGAGCAGTGCCAGATCATCTCGCGGGTGAACTACGTGAACTGCCCGGCCGACTCGATCCTTCCGCGGATGCAGGGGACGTACGACTTCGGGGACGGGCGGAAGCGGACGTACGACAAGCACTACATGATTTTCAGCCGGCGGAATTGCAACTATCCGCAGGCGAAGTACGCGACGTGGTTCATGAGCCAGTTCCGGCGGTGGGGGATGCTCAAGTCGCCGCCGGACTACGCGGCGATCTCCAAGCAGGTGATGCGCGCGGACCTGTACGAGGAGGCGATGAAGGAACTGGGGTACGCGCACGGCGGGGCGAACGCGTCGCCCGAGACGCTGATGGGCAAGGTGTTCGACCCGACCAAGCCCGAGGAGTACGCCAAGTCGTTCGCGGTCGGCGCGCTGGGGTGAGCGGCGGTCGGCCGGCGCGGGCCGATGCGCCCGCGCCAGCCCGCCTGCGGTCTCGCGTGAGGCCGCGGGCGATCGGAATCCATTCCTGACAACGTAATTGACGGACGAGCCATGAAGATGAAAAAGTGGTTGATCGACAGCCTGCTGCTCCCGCTGATCGGGGTGGCGCTCCTGCTCGGGCTCTGGGCGGCGGCGAGCGCCTTGTCGTGGAACGAGAAGCTTAAGAAGAGCAACCTCCCGTCCCCCGCGCAGACGTGGCGGACGCTCGAGGTGGAAATCGGGGAGGGCGAGACCGAGCCCAAGCACTACATCACGCGGCCGTTCGCGTACCGCGGGGAGCAGGACCAGGGCGTGCTCCGGTTCACCTGGTACTCGCTCCTGCGCGTCGCCAAAGGGTACGCGCTGGCGCTGGCGGTCGGGGTGCCGATCGGGTTCCTGCTGGGCGCGTCGACGCTGTTCCGGCGGAGCTTTGACTTGATTATCCAGATCCTCCGCCCGGTGTCGCCGCTCGCGTGGCTCCCGCTGTTGCAGTTGTTCTTCACCGGCTTCTACCAGCAGGGGCACCGGTTCGACGTGAACGAATGGGCCGCGGTGTTCACCGTCGCCATCTGCGCCATGTGGCCGACCGTGCTCAATACGGCGGTCGGCGTGCGGGCGATCCCACAGGATTACCTGAACGTGGCGCGGGTGCTCAAGCTGTCCCGGACCAAGACGCTGTTCAAGATACTCCTTCCGGCGGCGATGCCGTACATGTTCACCGGGTTCCGGCTCAGCCTGGGCATCGCGTGGCTCGTGATCGTCGCGGCGGAGATGTTGAGTGGGAAGGTCGGGATCGGCGGGTTCCTGAACAACGCCGGGTATCAGTCGGCCAAGCAGGAGTACGTGATCATGGGGATCGTGGTGATCGGGATCGTCGGGTTCATCCTGGACCGGCTGATGTCGCTGGTGGAGGCGAACGTGACGGGCATCGCGGCGTTCCCCGGTGCGGTGCGGCGGTGGTTCGGTGCGCTGCGGGCGCCGCGCATGGAGCCGGTGCCGGCCACCTGAAGACATCTCGAATTTCGGATTGCGGACCTCGGATTGACCGGGCGCCGCTATCCGATCCGAGTCGTCCGTTCGATCCGCAATCCGAAATCCGCAATCCGAGATTTACCATGCTTGAACTGAAGAACGTTTCGAAGTCGTACGGCGACACGCACGTGTTGTCGGACATCAACCTGACGATCAAGGAAGGCGAGTTCGTCGCGATCGTCGGGTATTCGGGGGCGGGGAAGACGACGCTGATCTCGCTCCTGGCGGGGCTGATCAAGCCGGACACCGGGTCGGTCACCCTCGCGGGCGAGCCGATCACCGGGCCGTCGCCGGACCGGGCGATCGTGTTCCAGAACTATTCGCTGCTGCCGTGGCTGAGCGTGTTCGAGAACGTGCAACTCGCGGTGGACTCGGTCTACCCTAAGAAGTCGAGCGCGGAGCGCAAGGCGCTGACGGCCCGGACGATCGCGATGGTGAACCTGTCGCACGCGGTCGAGAAGAAGCCGAGCGAGCTGTCGGGCGGGATGCGGCAGCGCGTGTCGGTCGCGCGGGCGCTGGCGATGAACCCGCGCGTGCTGCTGATGGACGAGCCGCTCGGGGCGCTGGACGCGCTGACGCGGGCGACGATCCAGGACGAGATCGAGCGGATCTGGTCGGCCGACAAGAAGACGTGCGTGCTGATCACCAACGACGTGGACGAGGGCATCCTGCTGGCGGACCGGATCATCCCGATGTCGGTCGGGCCGGGGGCTACGCTGGGCCCGGAGATCGCGGTCGACATCCCGCGGCCGCGGGACCGCAAGGCGATCAACCACGACCCGCGGTTCAAGCAGACTCGGAACACGGTGCTCGGGTATCTATTGGGACCCGGACGAAACCGCACCTCGGTCACTGAAGCGACCAAGCCTCAGGAAGGCGCGGTCGTGCCCGTCCAATCCAAGCCGCTTCCGAACCTCGAGCCCCGTGACCTGTCCGCGCCCAAGCGGGGTTGGATCGGCGCGGCCCGGCGCACCAGGGTCACCGCGTAACCCCTTCGCGCCTTCGCGTCCTTGCGACCCACCTGGTCTTCCAGATCACCGTCATGCGAAATCCCGAAAAATATCTCGAAGTGTTCCACCTCTCCAAGGCGTTCCCCAAGGCCGGGGGGGGCGAGAACCTGGTCGTCAAGGAGTTCGACCTGAACATGCGCGAGGGCGAGTTCGTCTCGCTCATCGGGCACTCCGGGTGCGGCAAGTCGACGGTCCTGTCGATCATCGCCGGCCTGACGATCAAATCCGCGGGGTCGATGATCCTGGCGGACAAGGAGGTGCGCGGGGCCGGGCCGGACCGGGGCGTGGTCTTCCAGGCGCCGTCGCTGCTGCCGTGGATGACGGCGCTGGACAACGTGATGCTGGGCGTGGACCAGGTGTTCCCGTCGGCGTCCGGGGCCGACCGCCGGCACGTCGCCGAGCACTACCTGGAGCTGGTCGGCCTGGGCAACGCGATGCACAAGATGCCGGCCGAACTCTCGCAGGGGATGCGGCAGCGGGTGGGCATCGCGCGGGCGTTCGCGCTCTCGCCCAAGATGCTCCTGCTGGACGAGCCGTTCGGGATGCTCGACTCGCTCACGCGGATGGAGCTCCAGGAGATCCTGCTGGACGTGTGGCGCGAGCGGAAGATC
>DATHXE010000073.1:0-3127 GCA_035459845.1 Tepidisphaeraceae bacterium
CACCCGCTACGTTGAGCACGCTGTCGCGCAGCGCGCGCACCCCGGTCAACCAAAGAGGAACCCCGCCCATGCCGTCCGTGCTCCCGACGATGCTCCCCCTCGAGTCGCGCCGCCTGCTCGCGTTCGATCCCGCCTTCGCCGTCCCGATCTCCGGCTTCGGCTCGCAGAACGTGACCGACGTGGCGGCCGACGCCGACGGCAACGTTTACGCCGTCGGAACGATCTCCGGGTCGACCGAGTTCAATCCGGCCCGCAACCGCAACCTCGAGCTCAACACGGGCACCGACGGCGGCGGAACCGGCTTCATCGTCAAGTACACCCCCGCCGGCGTCCCGCTCTGGGCCAAGTCGATCCCCGGTCGGCCGGCGAAGGTCGCGATCGACTCGGCCGGTAACGCCTTCGTTGCCGGGCAGTTCGGCGACACCCAGGACTTCGACCCGAGTGAAGGCCAGGCACCGCTGATCTCCGGACTCGACGTCGAGGACGGCTTCCTCGTCAAATTCGACTCGGCGGGCGGGTTCCTCAACGCCAATAAGTTCACCGCCGGTCACGACACCAACGTCACCGGCCTGGCGATCGACAACGACGGCTACGTGGTCGTCGCCGGCACCGCCGAGGCCGGGGCGCTCGAGGCCGTCCCGCTCCACGGCGGCGAAGACCACGACGACGTCCACCTCGACCGCGGCTTCGTCGCCAAGTTCACCGCCCGCGCCCGCAGCCTCTACATCAACGTTCTGGCCGGCGACGACGGGTACGCCAAGGCCGCCGGGATGGCGATCGACCCGACCGACGGCGGCGTCTACGTCGTCGGCACCGCCCAGGCCGGCGTCGACCTCGACCCGTCCCACGACGGCGAGGCGTTCGCGCGCGCGGGCGGCACCTACCTGCTCAAGCTCGACGACGCCGGCTCGTACGTTCGCCACACCTTGTGGAATTCCGGCACCCTCACGCCCGCCGCCGTCGCGGTCGACTCGGCCGGCAACGCTTACGTCGTCGGCGGGTTCGAAGGCACGATCGACTTCAACCCGTCGTCCCGCCGCACCTACAACCTCACCGCCGAACCGCTCGGTAGCGCGTTCGTCGCCAAGGTTTCGCCGGCCGGCGGCCTCGTGCTCGCCAGCACGTTCGGGGCCGGCGGGTCCGTGTTCGCCAGCACCGTCGCGATCCGCGGCGACGAGGTCGCCATCGGCGGCAACTTCGCGGGCCGCGCCGACTTCAACCCCGGCCCCCGCGCCTTCCGCCTCTCGCCGTCGGGCAGCCAGGACGGCTTCGTCGCCCGCTTCGACCGCAACATCGTCCTCCAAGACGCGCTCCGGTACGGCAACCCCACCGGCGAATCCCGCCCGGCCATCTTCCTCGGCCGCTCGGGCCTGATCGTCGGCGGCTCGATCGCAGGCGGCAGCGCCGCCAACGGGGCAGGCGTCGTCGACTTCGACCCGGACCCGGACGACGTCCTCGAGATCACCCCCCGCGCCAACGACGGCGGCGAGGGATTCGTTGTGCGGTACACGTAGGTCGAGCTACGCGCTGCGCCACAGGTACCACGCCGCCACCGTCCGCCACGGCCGCCACCGCTCACCCATCGCGGTCAGTTCCGCCTTCGCCGGCAACGCCTTTAGGCCGTGTGTGATTTGCGCGCCCCGTCGCACGCCCAAGTCGTCCACCGGCCAAACGTCCGGCCGGTTCAGGCAGAAGATCAAGAACATCTCCACCGTCCACCGCCCGATCCCCTTGATCGGGATCAGCGACTGCACGATCGCCTCGTCGTCCATCAGCGCGAACCGCCGCGTCGGGACCTGCCCCGTCGCGAACCGCTCGGCCAGGTCGTACACGTACGCCCGCTTCTGCCGCGACAACCCCACGGACTTGACCTTCTCCTCCGGCGACGACTTGAGGAACTCCACGACCCGCGCCGGCGTCGGCCGGCGCTGTGGGAACTGATCCCGAAACCGCCCGAACAGCGCCGTCGCCGCCGCGGTCGAGATCTGCTGGGCGAAGATCGACTGGCACAGTTTGACGAAGTAATCCCGCCGCGGCCGCAGCGTGCACGGGCCGACTTCGCGGATGACCTTGCGCATCGTGGGGTCGACGCGCGCCAGGTACTTCTGAGCCTCCGTCCAATCCACGCCCTCCGCCGTCGCGCTAAACCACATGCGACGATTGTTCGGGGTCCGCCCGAGCCCGGTCAAGCAGGCGCACGAAATCCGTTCACCGCCGGTATAACTGTCGTCACACCTCGCCACCGATCGATCTACTCTTTCGGAACCCGCGCCCATGCCCATCCCCGACTTCGACGCCCTTTGGGATTATCCCAACCCGGCCGCAACCCTCGCGAAGTTCGAAGCGATTCGCCCGGACATCGAGCGCGCCGCCGATCCGACAATTCCCGACGAGCATCTCGACGGCCTGCTCCAACTCCTCACCCAGATCGCCCGCGCCCAGTGCCTGCTGCGCGACTACCCGGCCGCCAACGCCACGCTCGACCGAGTCGACACCATCCTCGCCGCCCACCCACTCACGACTCTCATCACCCCGCGAGCCCGCACCCTCCTCGAGCGTGGCCGATGCTTCAACGACACGATGCAGTCCGATGCCGCAGTCGAGAAGTTCCACGCCGCATGGGAACTCGCGACCGCCCACGGCCTGGACTTCTACGCCGTCGACGCCGCCCACATGCTCGGCGTCGTCTGCGGCCGCCCGAAAGAGTTCCTCCTCGAGTGGAACGAGCGCGCGATGGACCTCGCCCGCAAGAGCCCCGACCTCAAGGCCCAGCGGTGGGTCGCCACGCTCCAGAACAACATCGGCTGGACCTACCACGACCTCGGCCGCTACGCCGATGCCCTCGTACTCTTCGAAGACGCGCTGAATCGCCGCATTGCCCAAGGCAAGCCCGGCCCGATCCAGATGGCCCGCTACGCCGTCCACAAAACCCAGCGTCTGCTGGGCCGAGTCGACGAGGCGCTCGCCGGTCAGGAAAAATTATCCGCCGAGTGTGAAACGGCCGGCGCCCCGGACGGGTACGTGTACGAGGAGATTGGCGAGTGTCTGCTAACTATGGGCCGCCGCGACGAGGCCCGCCCACACTTCGCTCGCGCGCACGCGCTGCTTTCTGTCGACCCGTGGTTCC
>DATHXE010000074.1:0-8096 GCA_035459845.1 Tepidisphaeraceae bacterium
CGGCGCGGGGCCGGTGTTCTGTACCGGCCTGGATTTTCACGAGGCCGACGACCCGGCCCTGGCGCACCGGTCGGCCACTGCGCTCGCCGGGGTCTACCGGGCGATCGTTAAGGCGCCGTATCCGGTCATCGCGGCGGCCCACGGGGCGGCGTTCGGGGGCGGAGCGGGGCTGATCGCCGCCGCCGACTTGGCCATCGTCTCGGCCGACCTTCGGCTGGGCTACCCGGAAGTCCACCGTGGGCTGGTCGCGGCGCTGGTCAGTGTTCTGCTGCGGCCACAGCTCCCGGCTCGGCGGCTGCGAGAATTACTGCTCCTGGGCCAAACGTTGACCGCGGCGGAGGCGAGGGAAGCGGGGCTGGTCGACCGCCTGGTCTTCGAGGACCTCGACGGAGCCGCCCTTGCCTTGGCGGAGCAGTCGCTGGCCGGTGCGCCGGGGGCCATCGCGCGCACGAAGCGGCTGCTGGCGACGCTGGATCGACTCGACGAGCATCTGACCCTGGCACTCGACTATCACCTGCAGGCGAGGAATTCGCCGGAGGCGACCGAGGGGATCCTGGCGTTCATGGAGAAGCGGGCGCCGGTGTGGGGATTGCGAAAGCCCGAGTAGCTGCGGGTCAACGACCTGCAGACGCGTGGTTCGCACGAGGCATCACTTCCCATGTCGAGCGCGTCAGCAACGCGTTGCGTTGCAGCTGTCTCCCAAACACGGGTCCTCAATCCATTGTCCGCATGTACACGAGCATGTCCTCGTCGCGGAGCAGTTCCTTCACCGTCCCGACGTGATGGAACGTGTAGCGCATCAGGAACGACCGGGCGATCACGTCGCGCTTCTGGGCGATCGCGGCCCAGACCCGGCGGAGGCGCGACTTGCGGGCCTTGAAGTAGGCGACGGCCTGGCGGGTCAGTTCCTCCATCAGCCGCCGCCCGTGACCCTGCCGCCGGGATTCGGGGGCGACCCACAGCTCGAGCAATTGGGCGACGCCGACGGCGGTGTCGGGATTGCTCGACCATTTGGCGCGGGCGATCAGGCGGTCGCCGTCGCGCAGTTCGATCGTCTGGACGAACACGTCGCCGGCGTCGGGCTTCACACCGGCTTCGATCGGGGGGGAACAGGTGAAAACTGGCATGGGCTCGGGTTTATAACAAAAACCCACGGAACGAGTCCGTGGGGTGTTCGTTTTTGTCAGTCGCTAAGCCGCAAGCGGCGCGCGGTCACTTCACCAAGCTCACCACCGGTTTCGCGGTCGTCATCTGCGTCTTGAGCTCGGCCAGTACGCTGTCGACGGCCTCGCGGTTGTTCTGGGCGGAGACCTTGCCGACCAGGCGGGCCGGGCCGATCGGGTCGTTCATTTCGCCGGTGCCGTCGGTCTTGCGCATCAGGCCGTCGCGGACGCTGACGGTCGTGTTCTTGCGCCCCTCGTCCAGCACGACGTACCCGGCCCCTTGGTAGCGGAGCATCTCGGGCGGCGCGCCCGGCGACGAGTGGCCGATCACGTACCAGTCGATCTGCGCGTTGGTCACGACGCCGTCGCGCGCGACCGACCCGCCCGCCGCCTGCCAGAGGACGTGGATGTGCACGACCTGCCGGAACTCGGCCTCGCCCAGCGGTTTGATCGGCTTGTCGCCCGCCTTCTTCGCCCACGGCCAAACCGCCGCCCACGTGTTCTTCATCGCTTCGCCCCAGCCCAGGCTCTTGGCGACCTTGGCGGCGTCGCCCTCCTGGAACATCACGATGTCGTACTCGCCCGCCGCGCTGGCGCGGATGAACGCGTGGTCGAACGACTGGGCGTAGAGCCGGGCCGTGTCCTCCTCGCCCTTGACGGTCAACGTGCCGCGGTCGTCGGACGCGCACCCGAACCCAACGGTCGCGAGGAGCAGAGTGAGGATCGAGATTCGCATGGGCGTCTTTCAGAAAGCGGGGTCAGCGGTGGTGCTTTTGAAACGAAACCCACGGTGCGAGCACCGTGGGTCTCTCAATTCGACGGGTGTAGCAGCGGTTGGGAATTAATCCAAGCCCAGCAACGTCAGCGCATCCCGCTCGACGATCCCGCGGAGGGATTCGCGCGGCACCACGGGCAGGTTCGTGCCCTGGGCCATCTGGTTGATGCTGTAGAGCGCCTCGATGCACTCGGTGGCGCTCGTGTACGGGAAGTCGCTTCCGAACAAGAGCTTATCGATCACGCCGGCCTGGTAGCAGCTCACCAGCGCGTTGTACGCCTGCCAGGGCTTTTTGAGCAGGCCGCTGACGTCGGCGTAGACGTTGGAGTGCTTGCCGAGCAGGACGATCGTCTCTTCCGTCCACGGCTGACCGAGCTGGGCAATGACAATCCGCAGGTTGGGGAAGGACCGGGCGACGTCGTCGAACAGGTAGGGCCGGCCGTACTCGAGCTTGCTCTGCTCGGTCATCGGCCCGTGCGGGTGGACGAGGCAAGGCATGCCGAGCTTGTCGGCCTCCTCGTACACGCGCATCGCGCGGCTGTCGGACGGGTGGAAGTCCTGGTTGGTCGGGCTGATCGTGATCCCGCGCAGGTGCAGGTCGTACTTGGCCGACCGCACTTCGTCGACGGCGCCCTTCTCGGCCGGGTCGATCCCGGCGAACCCGATCAGCTTCTGCGGGTAGCGGGCGACGTACTCGGCGACGTACTTGTTGGGCACCTCGGCCTTGAGGTACCGGCTCTTGAACCCGAGCACGATCGATTTGTCGACCGCGGCGGCCGAGGCGTAGTGGTGCTCGGCGTCGGCGGACGGGACCGAGCGGTAAATCGTGCGGTGCTGCCCGAACCGCGTGTTCCGCGTGCGGGGCGTCCGCTGAAGGTCGCCCAAATCCAGTTGCCCGAGCTGGTCGGGGGACTGCCAGACGTGGGTGTGACAATCGACGATCATAGAAGAGGTACCTGGCAGACCATCCGTGGCGTCTGTGTGTTCACCCTGGGGGTCGGCCTCGACCCGCGCGGCCGAACGAGTCGGCCGATCCTGCGCGGTCCGAAGGTCTGCCCCAATCGCCGGCTGCCGGTCGATCGCGTAGCTCCCTCACGACGTGGGTGTTCGTTCCCGGAAAACCCGTTGTGCGACCCGCTTCACTTGGCGCGGTGCCCAGTTTAGGCGGATTGCCTGAGGTCGTATGCTAGGGATTTCGGCAGTGGCGTCAAAGCCAATCTGAGTTACCGGACTCGCCGGGCTCAGCCGTAACGTCAACCCAGCCTCACGTCAAAGTCATTTATCGGACGGGTTTCCGGTTTAACTTTGGGGATTTGAGTAGCGTCGGCGCACACTGGCGCAAATAACGACAGGATCGATCGTTACGCGCATCCCGAAAAGGATGGAGAAGCGTGCGATCGACCGCGGATCAGGGGCGGCGCTTCGGGCGAAGCCCGTGCCCTCTCCCCCGGCCAGGGGGTGGGATTAGCTAGGGGTAACTACTACCACGTCCCCGCTCGCGTCGTCGAGGTAGGAGAAGGTCTCGGAGCCGTCGGACATGAGGGCGGTGGCGATGTGCCGCCCCCCGGCCGTCGCGGCGGTCTCGATCGACCAACCGGTGCCATTGCTCCGCGCGGCGAGCACCGAGTTGAGCGTCTTGTTGAAGTAGTAGATGACCGGCAGCCCCGAGTTGCCCGGGTCGAAGAAGAGGCTCGTATACAGGCCCTGCGAGTTCTTGGCGGCCACGACCGACCGCGTCCATTTCGTCCCGGTATATCGGGCGTATTTGAGGTCGGCGTTGTACGCATCGTAGTAGCTGAACGCGCCCTTGCCGGCGCTGTCGTAGGCGAGGGAGATGAACCCGCCGGCGTACTGGGTCGTGTCGTCGACGACGGCGATGCCCCACGTCCCGCCCTTGGCCTGCCCGGCGATGCGGAAGTCGCCGGTGGTCGTCTTCTCGTACGCCACGCCCCATCGGCCGGTGACCGGGTTGAGGGCCACGCTCGGGTACCGGCCGACGTCGCCCTTGGAATCGATCGTGGTGATCGACCAACTCCCACCACTCGTATTGGCGGCGAAGCGTAAGTCCCCGCTGCTCTTGTAGTAATAGGCGATGATGGGCTTGTCGTTCGTGCCGTACTTGAGCGACGGGTAGTATCCGGTGGTGTTGGCCGCGTCGACCGTGGTCGTGATCCAGGTTTGGCCGTTGAACTGGGCGTACTTCAGGGCCGTGTCGCCCTCGTCGTAATAGGCGACGCCCGGTAGGCCGGCCGAGTTGACCGCCATTGACATGAACTGCCCGGTGTTGGCGACGTTGTCGACGATGTTGACGTTCGACCAGACGCCGCTGGTCTGGTAGGCGTGCTTGAGCTTGTGGGCGGCCGTGTCGAACCACGCGAAGTGGAGGGTGCCGTCCGGGGCGTAGGCGATCGCGTTGAACGTCCCATCCACCCCGATCGGCGGGGGCGGGCTGTCGTCGTCGTCGACCGTCACCGAGTACGTGCCCGAGAGTGTCGGCGTCTGCACGTTCAGGACGCGGACGTAGTACGTGCCCGGCGTCAGCACCCGGCTGATCCCGTCGTCACCCAGTTGGGCGAGCTGCGTGCCGTTGGCGGCGTACAGGGTGCCCATCGGGTGGGTCGACGACCCGGCGTAGTCGACGCTCAGGTTGAAGCGGTCGGCCGTGGTGACGGTGAACTTGAACCAGTCCGGGTCCCCGATAAGGAGCTTCTGGCTCGAGGCGGCCCCGTCGCCGCTCGCGACCGGGATCGTGCTGGCGTTGGCGAACACGTCGTTGCCCGCGCCGGCCTGGTCGAGGGCGTCGTCCCGGCGGGCGTAGGCCATCTGGACGGCGGCCAGAGCGTCGAGCCGGGCGTAGGTGATCGTGCCGGACGGGTTGGAGACGTTGTCCGGGTCGACGACCTGAACGCCCGAGTCCTGGAGGATGTCCATGATCTCGTCGGCCGTGAGCGTCGGGTCAATCTGCTGGAGCATGACCGCGACGCCCAACACGTAGGGCCCGGCCCAGGAGTTGCCTTGTCCGCCGGAGTTGGGGTTGCCGTTGGTGCCGGTCAGGAGCTGGTGGGTGTTGGTCTGCGGCGTGTAGTACGGCATCGTGACCTGCTGGGCGGGCCCGAGGATGTCGAGGCCGGGCCCGCGCTGGCTTTGGGGCCGCAGGGTGCCGTCGGGGATGATGCCGCCCGCGCCGAAGACGGACGGGTCGGAGGCGGGGTTGCCGATCGGGGCGCGCTCGTTGCCGGGGAAGATCCAGTCGTTGGCGACGGGCGTAATGATGAACACGCCGGCCGCCTTGAGGGTGGCGAGTTCGTCGGAGTACGAGAGCGTGCCGGAGCCGCCGACGAAGTCGGTGAGGGCGACGGCCGTGATGTTCTTGCTGACCCGGTTGGCGATGACCCACTGCAGGGCGAGCTCGGTCGTCGCCTGCGAGTTGAAGCGGTTGGTCCGCAGGTTGTAGATCTTGGTGCTCGGGCTCTGGAGGACGCCCTGCTGCTGCTCGTTGCTGGCGTCGGTCCAGGGGTTGGCGATCAGGATGCCGGCGACGCCGGTACCGTGGGCGGTGCTCGGGTCGGTGGCCGACGACTCGGACGGGAACGGGGTGGCGTCGTTGTCGCGCCAGTCGTAGACGTTGACGATCCGGGGGGCGACGGTGCTGGTGACGTCGCTGCCGCCGAACACGGGGTGGTAGTAGTCGATCCCCTTGTCGACGACGGCGATCGAGTTGTTCCCGCCGTTGAGGTGGGGGTACTGCGTCCAGACGTCGTCGAGGTTGAGCAGGACCGGCCAGTCGCCATAGGCGAACAGCCGGCGGTCCTCGAGCGGGTCGAGGGTGAGTTGGGGGCGACGCTGGGGAACGGGCATGGGGTACTTCAAGCGGTGGGAACTACGTCGGCGAAACCGGGCACAAAAGTATACGCCGAAACAGACGCCGTGGATCGCGCGGGGTTACACCGACCCTGACGACAGTAGCGACCTTCGAGGTAACCTGCGTCGCCGCAAGCGTATTCCGCCACTTTGACACGCGGGCATCCGACGTCATGGCAACTTATTGCCAAGCAGTGACTGGCTGGCGCGAGGCGAGGACGTCCGGATGAGTTTTCTCGCACATCGCACTTCTCCAGCTAACCTTTGTCGTCATGTACCGCCCCTAAGGTGTCGGGACGTGAGCCGGTCGGAGTTCGGGGTCTCCACCCGACGGTTCGGCTCACTCAGTCCCGTTCACAGGATCTGATCGAATGCGTAACACTTTCATGTTGGTTGCGGCCGTTGTCGCCCTCGCAATGGTTTCCTCATCGACCGCCACCGCCGCGGACGAGAAGCTCAAGCCGGAGGTGGTCGAGGGCTTCGTGCATTCCGTCGACGCGAAGGCCAAGTCGTTCGTGCTCGGGGGGCGGAACGAGAGCACGACGACGTTCCGGGTGGCCGTGGAGGCCGAGGGGAACCGGGAAGCGGCGCACGTCCTGCTGGACGGCGAGCGGTCGACGTTCGACGCGGCGATCCAAAAGGGTCGCAAGGCGAGCGTGACGTTCGTCAAGACCGGCGCCGGCGAGCTTTGGGTCTGGAAGGTGGCGGTCACGTCCGCGGCGAAGTAGTCCGTGCACGCGGCATTCGGCGGCGAGCGCTCATGTCCACGACCGGCGACGATCTTCACGACCGGGCCGCGAACCCGCGGCCCGGTCGTTCGTCGCCTTCCTTAGCGAGGGCGAAAGCCGGCTTGCCCATGGAGTCCAGCGACCTCGCCCGCCAGTTCGTCCGACACCGCGACATGCTCTACGGCTACGTGTTCGCGCTGACGCGCGACCACGGCCTGGCCGAGGACCTGCTGCAAGATGTGGGCGTGTCGATCCTGACCGAAGCGGCGCGCGGGACGGTGCCCGGCGAGTTCGTTAAGTGGGCGCGCGGGCTGGCGCGGCACCGGGTCGCCGACTACTTCCGGCGGGTGGAGACGCGCCGCCGGCACGAGTTGCCGTTCGAAGAGTTCGCCGACGCCGTCGACCTGGCGTTCGGCGAGCACGCCCCGAGCCCCGAGGACGACCAGGAGCGACTTCAGTTCCTCCGCGAGTGCCTGGGGGCGCTCACGGCGCGGGTCCGGTCGATCATCGACCTGAAGTACCGGGATCGCCGGTCGATCGAGGAGATCGCGGCGTCGCTCTCGTGGACCGCGGGGTCGGTCAAGGTCGCGCTGTCGCGCGCGCGCCGGACGCTGGCCGACTGCGTGGGCCGACGACTCCGCCGCGAGGAGGCCGCCCGATGAACGCCGACCTCTTTGACGAGTTGTTGGAGGCGTACCTGCTGGACGAGTTGTCTGGTGAGCAGGCCGCGCAGTTCCGGGCGGCGCTGGCGACCGATCCGGCGGCGCGCGAACGGTTCGTGCGGCGCGTGTACGTGGAGGCCCACCTTCACCGCCTGGCCGGCAGCGAAGTGGCCCCGCCGGCGCCGCTCCCGGCAGCGGGCCGGCGCTGGGTCCTCGGCCGACTCGCGCGGTCACGGTGGGTGGCCGTCGCCGCGGTCCTGGTGATCGCGATCGGCGGGGTCATCGCGTTCCAGATGTCGCGCCGGAACGACGGCGACGCCCGCCTGACGTCGGGGAGCGTGCAGACCGGCGGACGGGCGGGCGACCGGATCCGCGATGGCGAGACGGTCCGCGTGACCGGGCCGGTGCCGGCGGTGATCAACCTGGCCGACGGGTCTACCGTCACGCTCGACCCGGACGCGCAGTGCGTCTTTCGGAAGGGCGTGCGCGGGGCGCGACAGGTGGTTGAGCTTGCGGCCGGTGGCGGTCAATTCGAGGTCGCCCGTGGCGAGGGCGCGTTCCGGGTCGAGACCGCGGTCGGCTCGGTCACCGTGCTGGGCACGCGGTTCACGGCTGCGCTCCGCTCACCCCAAAGTCGCTTCGTATCGGTCGCGGCGGGGAGCGTTCGGTTCGACGGCAACGGCGATACGGTGACGCTCAATGCGGGGCAATCGCGCACGTTCGCTGCGACACCCGATCGTCCACCCCCGTCCGGCGCGAACGACTCGGTGTCGACGTCGGGGGTGATCGAGACCGTCGACACCGCCGAGCGGACGTTCGCGGTCGCCGGCGGGAATGACGGCCCGCGGGCCTTCCGCATCGGTTGGAAGACGGGCGAATGGGAGACGGACGTCTTCCTGGACGGCCG
>DATHXE010000075.1:0-10423 GCA_035459845.1 Tepidisphaeraceae bacterium
GAGGCGGAAACGTTGCGGCGGCAGGTGCGGTCGGCGGTGCTGGCGCGGTGGCCGGAGATGACCAACGCGTGGCACGCGGCGGTGACCAGGGCGGTGACGACGGAGGCCGACGACATCGTGAAGGTGATCCAGGGGAATCCGGCGTTCGCGAAGTGGGAGAAGCTGGACGCGGACGCGAAGGTGGCGGGCGACAAGTCGTTCGACCTGGAGCGAAAGTGGGTGAAGTGCCAGCGGGTGCTGTACGTGCTGGAGTCGGTGGCGCTGGCGGCGAACCTGGAGAAGACGGCGACGCCGATCGTGCGGGAGCGGTATAAGGAGGTTCGAAAGGCAGAGTGTGCGCAGTTCGGGGGGTAGGGCGGCTCCGTCGATGCGATGGCGCCCGGAGGGAATCGTCATTGGAATTCCCGGACGGGCTGGCCCGCTAAACCCGCAAGCGGGTGTGCTGCGCACACGAGGTTGAATCGAGAGGCACACGCGCGCATTTCCTCCGATCCGGGCGTCGGGTAGGCTGGGGTGAGTCATACCCGGGGAGCCATCATGACCGCCCGCCGCGCGATCGCCACGTTGATTTTGATCCTGCCGGTCGCCGCGCGGGGGGCGGATGCGGTCAAGCCGCTGGTCGCGGTTCCCAGGTCTGCGTCGGCGGTGTTTTCGCCGGACAGTCGCGTGCTGATGACGGTCGGGGAGGAGTCGCGGCAGTGTCACTTCTGGTCGCTCGAGACGGGCGAGGAGGTGAACCGATTCGGGGACGCGCCGCGGCAGGCGGTGTTTTCGGCGGACGGGCGGCGCGTGCTCGTGGTCGGGCGGGACCATGCGGTGCGCGTGTTCGACGCGAAGTCGGGGAAGGCGCTACGGCGGGTCGCCGAGGACGTGAAGGCGGTGGGGACGGCGGCGATCCATCCGGACGGGTCGCTGGTGTTCGTCGCGCCGGCGGCGGCGCCGTTTGACCCGGTCGGGTACGACGCGAAGACGGGAGAGGCGCGAGGGGCGTTCGCGGGTCACGACGGGCCGGTGACGGCGATGGCGTGCGAGGGCGACCCGTGCAGTCTCGTCACTGCGCAGGCGGTCAAGCCCGGAACCGGCGAGGCGCCGGATCCGGCGGGGGGCGGTGCGTCGGGCGGGCCGCACGATCACGCGGTCGCGCCAGGGGCCCCCATCCCACGTTTGGGCCCCGCGGCATCGCCCGCACCTGGCGTGGTGCGGGTTTTCATTCCGGGCGTGCGCGGCGTATCGGTGCAACGGGAAGTGGCGACGAAGTTCGTGCCGATCGTCGTCGGGCGGTCGCCGGACGGGAACATCGTGTGGGCGGCGAGCGCCGACGCGTTCGGCGCGTGGGACGTGAAGACGGGCGAGCCGGTGAACGCGGCGGCGCGCGCCGGGCCGATCACGCCGGCGGGGCGGTTGACGGCGGACCGGAAGGTGGGGGTGCGGCCGGGGCTCGGGTCGGCGGCGCTGGTGGATGCGGTGACGGGGGCGGAGGTGCGGGCGCTGGCCGGGCCGATCGAGGGGACGGTCGCCTGTCACGCGTTTTCGCCGGACTCGAAGCGCGTAGCGTTGGCGACGTCGAAGCCGGTCTTGTTCAACCGGCGGGCGGGTGACGTCGAGCCGGGGTCGGTCTACGTGTTCGACGTGGCGAGCGGGAAGCAGGTCGCGCGATTTGCGGGGCACGCGAAACCGATCGTACAGGTCGGCGTCTCACCAGGAGGGTCGCACGTGTTCTCGCGGGACGCGGGGGGAACGGTGATGGTGTGGACGGTGCCGTAGCGTCGTGAATGTTCACCGCAGCGACGCAGAGGGCGCGGAGGGGGCGCAGAAAGGATCAGTTTGCTCGAGCACGGCGGCGAAATGAGGACCTGAGGCGACTATCTTAAGCGGCGCGCGTTCGTATTCTGTTGCCTCGACCCATGCTCGACACCGACCTCCTTCGACAATACGTCGACACCCGTTCGCACGACGCGATGGCGCGGCTGGTGCACGCGTACGCGCCGGTCGTGTACTCGGCGTGTTTGCGGCAGTTGCGGGACCCGGTGCTCGTCGACCGGGGGTGCCGGGCGGCGTTCGCGCTGCTGGCGCGCGAGGCACCGCGGCTCACGGGGCGGCGGACGCTTCTGCCGTTCGTTTACGAGGCGGCGTGCCACGCGGCGGCGGCGGTGCGGGCGCTGCCGGAGGCGCGGGGGAACCCGGCGCTGGCGGCGCCGGCGGGTGGGCCGGCGTACACGGGGCCGGCGGACTGGGCGAATCTGTCGCCGCGGATCGACCCGGCGATGATGACGCTTCGGCCGGCGGAGCGCGAGGCGGTGCTGCTGAAGTACGTGGCGGGGTTGTCGCTGCGCGATGCGGCGGACACGCTCGGTCTGGAACAGCAGGAACTCGCGCGGCGGTGTGCGGCGGGGGTGGCGCGACTGCGAACGACGCTGGCGGGGGAGAACCAGTATTTGTCGGCCGAGGCGCTGGTGGCGGCAGTGCAGGCGCATGCGATCCGGCCGGCGGCGGATTCGGCGATTGCGGGCGCCACGGCGGCGGCGCTGGAGGCGGGGGACGCGGGGGATGCGCCGGCCGTCGATGGTGGGTCGCCGCGCGGAATTGCTGCTGGGATCTCGGCGGACCTGAAGCGGGCGAGGGTGATATCGGCGGGCGTCACGACGGCGGCGGCGCTGCTGTTGGCGGGGGCGGCGGTGATGCTCGTCGCCAAGCTGCGCGACGTGGCGGTCGCGGCGAGCACGCAGCCTACGCCGGCCGCGGTGAGCCCGCCGCCGGTGTTGGGCGACGGTCCCGAAACGAAAGTTGTGGCGGCGGCGACGACGACCCGCACCACCGGGCCGGCCACGACCCAGGCGGCCGCGCCGGACGCGCCGCCGCGCGAGGATCTGAAGCGCCCGCCGGAGTTCAAGCGGATCGGGATCCCGGTTCGGCCGGTGGAGCCGGCGCAGGCGGCGCTGTTCGCGGCGGCGGTGCGCGCGGGCGACCTGGACGTGGTGCGCGGGATGGTCGGGGCGAACCCGGACCTGGTGAACGCGATCGACCCGGCGACGCGCCGGCCGATCCTGAGCACGGCGGCGGAACTAGTCGACTGGCAGCGGCGCGATTCGACGCGCGTGGCCCACTACCTGATCGACCACGACGCGCAGCTGGACCCGTACACGTGCGCGCGGGCGGGGCACAAGCTGGCCGTGCATTTCGTGCTGGCGCACAACCCGCACCTGATCGACGCGGCGGACCCGGCGTCCGGGCTGACGGTGTTGCAGTGCGCGGCGCTGATTCCCGGGGCGAGCCCGGAGTGCGAGGCGGTGGTCGAGTTTTTGATCGCCAACGGCGTGCACGTGGACGTGTTCACGGCGTGCACGTTCGCGCGCGGGCCGACGGTGCGGCAGCGGCTGGCGGACGACCCGAAGCTCGTCAGCGCCCGCGCGGTCGGCGCGACTGCGCTGCATTGGGCCGTGCGCCCGCGGCGGTACGCGGCGGACCCGCTGGAGATCCCGAAGATGCTGCTCGACGCCGGGGCGGATGCGCGGGCGAGGGATTTCGTGCGCGACGGGGTGACGCCTCTGCACGATGCGGCGGCGTGGGCCGATCAGCCGGGGGTCGTGCAGTTCCTGCTCGACAAGGGCGCGCCGGTGAACGAGACGGACGACCTGGGGTGGACGGCGCTCGATTACGCGACGAGCCGCGGGCGGACGGAGGTGGCGGCGCTGCTGGAGGGCAAGGGCGGGAAGCGGACGACGGTCGCGTACGATGATTTGCCGCTCAAGACGGGGCGATTCCTACAGGCGCTGCGGGCGGGCGAGGAGCAGGGCGTCGCCACACTGCTCGGGGACACGCCCGAACTCGCGATGACGCGCGGCCCGACGGGCGAGACGCCGCTGCACCTGGCGGCGGCAGCGGGGCACCGCGGGATCGTCGACTTGCTGATCAAAGAGAAGGCGGACGTGAACGCGGCGGAGACGAACCGTTTCGGCGGGACGCCCCTGCACTGGGCGATACGGCAGGGGCGGGTTGAGATGGCGCGGCACCTGCTGGAGAAAGGGGCGGACGCGAAGGCGGTCAATCGGCGGACGGGGCAGACGGCGCTGCACGTCGCGGCGCGGCACGGGGATGACGCGGAGTTGGCGAAGGTGCTCCTGGAGCGGGGCGCGGATCCGGGGATGAAGGACAAGCTCGGGAACACGGCGGCGGATTACGCGAAGCGGTTCGGGAATGCGAAGGTCGCGGAGGTGCTCGAGTAGCTCAACATTCCGATGTTGAGGAAGGGCGCTCGGACGCCGCTCCGCCGTCATGGGGGTCGCGGTCCGCCGCGCTCCTTCTCGACATCGGAATGTCGGGCTACTGGGTGGGGTGGCTCCGCGCTCCTTCTTCCGTTGACGCGCGCGGCGTTTTCCGCGACCTTCGGCCGCATGGCTTCCTCCCCGCTGCGTGAATACCTGTACCTCGACGTCGACCGCCTCGCGTCGATCGCCGACCAGCTCGAACTGGAGTCGGACGCGCCCGCCGACCTGGACGCGCGGCTCGCGAGCCAGCGCCTGTTCGCCGCGGTCGAAGGCGCTATCACCGGCCGCGATCCGCTACGCATCGACGGGCGATACGACTTCGACCAGTGGACGCCCGAGGCGTTCGTCGACGGCAAGTTCGTCGTTGCGTCGGGCGTGGTGCGACTGATCGACTTCGACTGGCTGGCGACGGCGCTGACGGGCCTACCGCCGGTCTTGCGGAAGATGAGCAAGATCGAAATGGAGGGGCTGAAGAACTCGGAGGAGGGGAAGCGGATGAGCAAGCAGCAGTTGCAGAACCGCCAGCACGAGAACGCCGCGGCGATCTCGAAGGTGGAAGAGTTCAAGATGGAAGAGCTGAACGAGGTCGTGCGGCAGGTGTACGGCGACGTCGTCCGCGTGAAGGTGCGGCCCAGCGCCGAACACCCGGCGGCGGTGCTGGTGGGGTCGGCGGCGCCGGAATTCTTTGTCGACGGCCCGGCGACGATCGCGCAGCGGCACGGGATCGAGATCGACGCGAACTGGACGGTGGTCGGGCAGCTCAACGTGCCGAACCTGACGGCCCAGGCGCAGCCGATGCCGACCGGGAACAAGATGGAGGACACGTTCGAGCAACTGGCGCTGCTGATGAACGGGGCGTTCAAGGTGGCGAACGCGCCGGCGTTCCCGGCGGTGTCGTTCACGCCGCTGGCGATTTACCGCAGCATCGGGTGATCGTTCGCCGTAGCGTGGGCTACCAGCCCACGAGACATTGCCGACTGATCCACCCCTTCAAGACCTGAACCATCATGTCAGACGACCGCCGAATCGTTGACGACCCCTTCGACGACGCCCCGCGCCCGCGCGAGGACGCGCCGCCGCGGCGCCCCGAGCCCGATGCCGAGATCCGTTACTCGGACGAGAAGCCGCCTGAGGAGGAATCGGTCGTGGTGCCGGCGGACGCGCTCGCGGCCGACACGCTGACCGCGCTGATCGAGGAGTACGTCACGCGCCACGGCACGGACCTGACCGACGCGGGGGACAAGGTCGTGCAGGTGCGCAGGCTGCTCGAGGTCGGCAAGGTGCAGATCGTGTTCGACCCGAACACGGAGTCGTGCAACATCGTGGCGGTGAAGTGACCGGACGGACCATGGCTCTGAAGTGCCACGGCCGGTCGGCGCTTACTTCGCCGCCGGCTCGTACTTGATCTCGTCGCCCGTGTCGGGCCGGCCGTCGGGGCCGGGGGAGAACAGGTCGAACCCCTTCGGGTCGCTGGCGCCCGGGAACTTGTACCCGTACGGCCGCTTCCACGGGTCGGTCAGGAGCAGCGGCTGCTTGAGGTACGGGCCCTTCCACTTGTCGTTGCGGAGGGGTTTGTCGACCAGTGAGCGGAGGCCTTCGGTCGTCGTCGGGTATCGGCCGACGTCGGCTTTGAAGGTGTTGAGCGCCTCGGCAATCGAGGCCATCGATTTTTGCGCGCCGGGGGCGACGGCGGCCGGGTCGATCGGCTTGGGCTTGGGGGCGGCGACGGCGATCGACGCGGCGGAACAGACACCGACGGCAACCATGAATCGGACGATTCGAATGACGCTGTTCATCTCCTTGGATACCTCGCTTTCCGTGATTCGTTCCGGCTTACTTCCCCTCGGGCGCCCACCCGTTGGGCGAGAGCACCGTGTACGTCCCGTCGGCCTGCTGCGCCAGGTAGAGCTTGCCGGTCTCGCCGGCCGCGGGCACCTTGTTCTGGCCCTGCCCGCCGGCCCACCCGCGCGGGCGCTTGGCGGGCGTCCAGCACTTGGCGAAGACGACCTTCCCTTCGGCCAGGCCCTCGCCCTTCTCCGCTTTCGTCACCGTGACTTCGATCGCGTACAGGCGATTGGTCATCCCCTCGCGGTCCAGCGGCACCTCGGTCGCGTAGACGGCGACGACCTTGCCGGCCACGATGTGCGTGGCGTTCTTCTGCAAATCGTCGGGCCGCTGGGGCGGGATGGCCGCGAGCACGGGGAACGCCAGCGCCGCGACGATCAGGAGCAGGGGGGTTCGCATCGGGGCGATTGTACCGACGGGCCGCGCCGGGTGAACCGGGTTGACGCGCATTCTGCGCCCGGTCACAGTCCGCCCACGATGGGATTGATCGACAAGGTCCACGGCGGCGTCGTCCACACCCGGCGGGTGCGCGTGCTCGCCGACCGCATCGCCCCGCTGTTCCCGCAGAATGCCCGCGTGCTGGACATCGGTTGCGGCGACGGCCTGCTCGCCAAGCTCCTCATGGAGCGTCGGCCGGACGTTACGATCGAGGGCGTTGACGTGCTCGTGCGCGAGGGCACCCACATCCCCGTCCGCCCGTTCGACGGCAAGACGATCGACGCGCCGGACAAGTCGTTCGATGCGACGCTGTTCGTCGACGTGCTGCACCACACCGACGACGCGGGCGTGCTGGTGGCCGAGGCCAAGCGCCTGTCGCGGAACTGCGTCGTCATCAAGGACCACACGCGCAACGGCCTGCTCGCCGGGCCCACGCTGCGGTTCATGGACCGCGTCGGCAACGCGCGGTACGGGGTGGCGCTGCCGTATAACTATTTGAGCAAGGCGGAGTGGGACGCACTGTTCGCCCGGCAGGGGCTCAAGGTCGAGCACTGGGAAAAGCGATTGGGGCTGTACCCGTGGCCGGCGTCGTGGGTGTTCGGGCGCGGGTTGCACTTCGTGGCGCGGTTGGGGGTCTGAAACGTCTCCCCCAAAAGCGGGTGCATCTGCGCGTTCGGGAAGCGGACGGGCATCAACGCCCTGCGCGGCTCTCCGTATCTTTTCACGTCCCCACCTCTCCGACACCGAACAGGAGGCCCCGCGTGCCGACCGCGTCGAAACTCACCCGCGCCCTCGCCGTTTGCCTCCTCGCCCTCCCCGCCCCCGCCCAGCCCGCGAAGAACCCCTTCGCCGAGGCGGTGCGCACGACCGAGCCGCTGACGGCCGAGCAACAGCTCAAGACGTTCAAGCTGCCCGAGGGGTTCACGATCCAGCTCGTCGCGCACGAGCCGGACCTGCACAAGCCGATCAACATCGCGATCGACGCGAAGGGCCGGCTGTGGGTGACGTCGTCGCTCGAATACCCGTGGGCCGTGAAGCCGGACGCGCCGGGCAAGCCCCGGGACGCGATCAAGGTCATGGAGATCGACCCCGCGACCGGCCGGGCGACCAAGGTGACGACGTTCGCGGACGGTTTGAACATCCCGGCGGGCGTCTACCCGTACAAGGACGGGGCGATCGCGTTTTCGATCCCCAACATCTACCACTTTCGCGACACCGACGGCGACGGCGTCGCCGACAAGCGCGACGTACTCTACGGCCCGTTCGACACCTCCCGTGACACGCACGGCATGACCAACTCGTTCACCCGCGGGTTCGACGGGTGGCTGTACGCGACCCACGGGTTCAACAACCAGTCGAAAATCGCCGGCAAGGACGGCCGGGCGATCGAGATGAAGTCGGGCCACGTTTACCGGATGGCCCTGGACGGCTCGCGCGTCGAGGTGCTGACGCGCGGACCGGTGAACCCGTTCGGGCTGGCGTTCGACCCACTGGGCAACCTGTTCGTCGCCGACTGCCACACCAAGCCGATCCAGCAGGTGATCCGCGGCGCGTGGTTCGAGCATTTCGGCCGCCCGCACGACGGGATCGGGTTTTATCCGAAGATCATGGGCCATTTGCACGGGTCGACCGGCATTGCGGGCGTCGTCAGCCTGGACGACGACCGCTGGCCCGCGGAGTTCCGCGGGAATCTGATCTGCGGCAACCCGGTCACGAGCCGGGTGAACCGCGACGCGATCGACTGGAAGGGCTCGACGCCCACCCTGGTCGAAAAGCCGGACTTCGTCGAGAGCACGGACCCCTGGTTCCGCCCGGTCGCGTTCGCACTGGCGCCGGACGGCTCGCTGTACGTCGCCGACTTCTACAACCGCATCATCGGTCACTACGAGGTGCCGCTGACGCACCCGGGGCGGGACCGCGAGCGCGGACGGATCTGGCGGATCGTGCCACCGAAGGTGGCGCAGAACGCGGGCCGGGATTGGCCGGTGGATTTGTCGAAGGCGTCGGCGGCGGAATTGGCGGAGTGTCTCGATCACCCGAGCCTGAGCGCGCGAAAGATCGCGGCGGACGAGTTGGTCGACCGGATCGGCCGGGGCGCCGGCGAGGCGCCGGTGACCAAGGCGCTGTCGTCCGGTACCGCCCGAACGAAGGTCGGCGCGCTCTGGGTGCTCCGGCGGCTTGGCGCCCTGACCGACGAGCACGTGCAGTGGGCCGCCGCCGACAAGGACCCGCTCGTCCGCACCCATGCCGTGCGCCTGTCAGCCGAGCGGGAGGGCGCGTGGCCGCGCGAGGTCGGGTGGCTGGTGCAACACCTCCTCGGCGATCGTGACCCGCTCGTCCGCCGGTGTGCCGCCGAGGCCATCGCGCGTCACCCGGACGCGCAGTGGGTTTATCATCTAACCCACCTGGTCGAGACGGCGCCGCCCGGCGACACGCACCTGGTCTACGCCGCCCGGCTCGCCATGCGCGAGTGCCTGACCGCCGGCGGACTGGATTTCGTCAACCGCGCCGCCAAGGTGCCGAGCCCCGCCGAGGCGCGGACGATCGCCGGCGTCTGCGTCGCCATCCCCACGCCCGACGCCGCCACGTTCCTGCTCGCCGCCGTCCGCGAGAACAACGTCGACCCCGCCATCATGGGCGACGCGATCAAGCACCTCGTCCGTCACGCCCCGGCCGACCAGATGGACGGTCTGGTCGCCCTCTGCCGCCAGCGCGACCCGAACAACGCCGACGCCCAACTCGCGCTATTTAAGTCCGTCAAAGACGGCGCCGCCGCCCGCGGGGCCGCGCTCACGCCCGCGGCGCGCGAGTGGGGGGCGCAGGTCGCCAAATCCGCCCTCGCGCCGGGCAGGAAGCCCTCGTCGCAGCGGACCGTCGCCGCCGCGGAGGTCGCGCGGGATCTGAAGCTCGCCGCGGTGCAGGAGGATCTGATCCGAGTGCTGGGCGACGGTTCGGCGGACGCGCAGTCGCGCGGGGCGTGTGCCGAGGCGCTGCTAAAGCTCGACCCCGCCGCCCACACGCAGCGGGTCGTCGCGATCGTCGCCGACGCGAAGCAGGCCACGAGCCTTCGCGAGTCGCTCGCCCGCGCCGTCGCCGACGTGAATACGGACGAGGCCCGCCAGTCCCTCCTGATGCCGATCCGCACTGCTTCTCACGCCGCCGGCGTGCGATTGGCCGTCGCGCTGGCAAGCCGGCCGGAAGGGGCGAACGTGCTCCTCGAATCGGTCGAGCGCAAGACGCTGCTCCCGCGCCTGCTCCTCGAGGCGCCCGTGCGTGACAAGTTAAACATCGCCAAGATCAAGGACCTCGACGCGCGCATCACCGCGCTCACCAAAGACCTGCCGCCCGCCAGCGCCGACCTCGACAAGGCCATCGCCCTCCGCCGAGCGCAGTTCACCGCCGCCAAGGCCAACGCCGGCCGCGGCAAGGACGTCTTCGCCAAAGTCTGCGCCGCCTGCCACCAACTCGACGGCGCCGGCGCCACCGTCGGCCCCCAACTCGACGGCGTCGGCGCCCGCGGGCTCGACCGGATCCTCGAAGACGTGATCGACCCCAACCGCAACGTCGACCCCATGTTCCGCTACGTCAACGTCACCACGAAGGACGGCGACACGATCAGCGGCCTGCCCCGGCGAGAGGAGGGCCAATCGCTCGTGCTGGTCGACTCGACGGGCAAGGAGGTCACCATCAACAAGGCTGAGATCCAGTCCCGCGAGCCGAGCAAGTTGTCGCTCATGCCCACCGGATTCCACGAGGCCGTCAAGTCGGACGAGTTCAACGATCTGCTGGCGTACCTGCTGTCGAAGACGGTGGAGGCGGCGAAGTAGCGTTCGACATCCACGTTTAGCCGCGACCCGAAGGGCAAGCGACAGCGC
>DATHXE010000076.1:0-2889 GCA_035459845.1 Tepidisphaeraceae bacterium
CGTCGATACGTTTGAAACGTCGGACCTGCCCGAGCGAGAGCTGGGGATGAGCGAGAACCGGTGGCTGCCGTACCGCCAAGCGACGATCATGGGCACGTGGTTCGCGATCGTCCCGCATTGGGTATTGGCCGTCGCGGCGGCAGTGGTATGGATCGTTGTCCGCCCGCGCCGCCTGCGCGGCCGCGCGCCCGGGCTGTGTCCCAACTGCGGCTACGACCTCCGCGCCACGCCCGACCGATGTCCGGAGTGCGGGCACGTGCGCGCGAGTGTCGTTTCAATGACCCCGGACGCGCCGGGCACGCCCGGCGGTTAAAATGGAAAACCTTCCCCTCGCGCGGTCGCGTCTTTGCGGCCCCCGCTCCGCGCCGCCTAGTGCGGGATGTACTGCGTGCACCGCCGGATCTCGCTCATCATCTCGGTCACGCTGAACGTCGCCTTGATCAGGTAGGCCTTGGCCCCGAGCTGCTCGGCCCGGTGGATCGTGTGCGTGTCCGAGATGGCCGACAGCATGATCACCGGCACGCCCCGCCACCGCGCGTCCGCGTGCAGGCGCTCGAGCAGTTCCATCCCGTCCAGATCGGGCATCATCACGTCGAGCAGGATCACGTCCGGCAGTGCCCCCTGCACCTCGAGTTGCTCGAGCGCCTCGTAGCCGTTGGCCGCCGTCAGCGTCGCGTACCCCTCGCGCTTCAGCAGCCGCGCGATCGTGTCGCGCATCACGCTCATGTCCTCTACGACCATCACCGTCGGCATGCACGACCTCCGATCCCGACCTTGGGCCCCGCATTGTGCCACCGTCCGGGATGCTGTGGAACCCGGTAAGGGACGTTACGCGCAGGAATTCTCTCCGATGCGACCACCATACCTCCCGGGCGACCGACCCCCTCCGGGAGAGGGCCCGTATCATTCATAGGTACACAAGTTTGGGTTAGCGAGCCCGTCCGGTGAGATATCGCGCTCGTTGCGTGATCCGTGTGGGCGGCCCGAGGGCTGACCGAGCGAACGTCCCGGGGGACATCACCAAGGAATCGGGCAGCGCGGCGCTGCTCGCGACCGCCAACCCTGTTTAGCCGCGACCCGTAGGGCAAGCGACAGCGCCGCCCGCAGGGGAGCGCGTCGTGCGCGAATCGGCGCCGGACACGGGTATGGCCTCACGGCCGTACCCGCGCCACGCAAAATAGCCCGCCGGCCATATAATCCCGCCCGTGACCCCCCTTGCCCGCGACCGCACGATCTACTCCCTCCGCGCCCTCGGCCGCGCGGACCTGCCCGCCACGTTCGAAGTCGGTGGAGTGCGTTACGTTCACGAAACCACGATCAAGCACGACTTCTTCGCTGCCACCGGCTTTTACCGCTCGCCCGCCGGCGTCCGCGTCGTGCTGAAGATGGGCCGGACGCAGGACTTCGGCGGCCTGCCCCTCTGGCGGCTGGGCAAGTGGCTGTGCGACCGCGAGGTGCGCTTTTATGAGGCGTGCGCCGACCTCCCCAACGTCCCGGCGGTGCTCGGTCGGGTCGGCAAGACCGGGTTCGTCCACGCCTACGTCGAGGGCCGGCCGCTCTCGAAGCACCACCCGATCCCCGACGACTTCTTCGACCAGTGCTTCGCCCTGCTGGACGCGCTGCACGCCAGGCAGATCGCCTACGTCGACACGAACAAGCCGCAGAACATCCTCCAGGGCGACGACGGCCGGCCCCATTTGATCGACTTCCAGATCTCCTTCGGCCTGCGCGACTTCGGCGACAACTTCGTCACCCGCGCGATCCTCCGCCGGCTGCAGAAGGAGGACCGGTATCACGTCCTCAAGCACAAGCGCAAGCTCCGCCCCGACCTGATGACCGAGGCCGAGAAGGCCGCGGCGGGGAAGGTCAGCTGGTTCATTCGGACGCACCGGTTCATCTCCAAGCCGTACTTCCTGATCCGCCGGCGGACGTTCAAGCGGCTGCGGGACTCGGGGCAGTTGGCGCCGGAGGGGTCGAAGTAGAGGCGGCCGGAGAATACCTGTCGTGGAGGGCGACGTACTGGTCTTCGAGCGGGGCCGCGGCGTCGGCCAGCGTGACGGCGGAGTACGGCTGGCCGGTCGCGCAGTCGCGGGCCTCGGTGACGGTGGCCGCCGCCACCTCGCGGTGCTTGCCGCGCAGGACGCCGACCGTGTACTCGACGGTGAACAGGTAACGGTACGCGCCGGCGTCCTGGGCGTAGGCGACGTCGCGGACGACCACGTCGGCCGCCCCGGGCACGGGGAGCAGACGGGCGACGTGGGCCGACAGGTGGAAGCGGTCGCCCGCCGAGAACCGCATCTGCCACCCGCGCGCGAGCCGCTGCAGGCGCGCGGCCCGGCGGGCGCGGGTGCCGCCGGCGACGACCGCGGCCCCGAGCGAAACCGCGCAGACGAGGAGCAGGAAGACGAGGGGGGAGATCACGGGGGTTGGGAAACGCGCACGTCGGGGCAGCGGGCAAACCACCGGATCCGCGGGGCGGCGCTATCGTGCCGGCGCGGCAGGCGCCGCCGGAGTTGCCGGGGCCGGGGCCGGGGCGGCCGGGGGGGCGGCGGGCTTGTCGGCCCCGGGCTTCTTGGTCCCCGGCACCTCGTACGTGATCCCGTACTTGGGCTGGCCGGCGACCAGGTTCTTCATCCACGCCATCAGCTTCAGATAGTTGGGCGAGGTCTTGTTGTTCGCCATAGGCTTGAGCGCCTGGCCCTTGATCTCGGGGTGGTCGAGTTCGGCGGCGTCGGGGTGCAGCGAGAACTGCCCGAGGATGCTCAAATTCTCGAACTGCGGGTCGATCATCTGGTACGTCTTGTCGCCGACGGCCTGGCTATACTGGCGGAGGATGTAGAAGTTGGTGTAGGTGACGTCGTCGCGGTCCGTGTTGTTGTGGAACAGGTG
>DATHXE010000077.1:0-6190 GCA_035459845.1 Tepidisphaeraceae bacterium
CCGGATCGAAGTGCGGGATACGGGCCCGGGGATCGCGGCGGAGCACCTGCCTCACCTGTTTGAGCCATTTTACCGAGTGGACAAGTCGCGATCGCACGAGGCGGGTCATATGGGACTGGGGTTGGCCCTCGTGAAGGCACACGTGGCGGCACTGCGGGGAACACTTCGGGTGGAATCAGAGGTTGGCAAAGGGACAACGTTCTACCTGACGATTTCCCGGACGGCGCGCCCGGATCATTCGCCGTAACCCGTTCGGGCGACGCGGCTTGCCACGCCGATAAGTCTCATAAGGCTCTCATTGACCCGGGATATACTCGGATTAGAGTGTGCGTGCGGGGAATGTGGTTCCGAGTCGTACCAGGGGGCGGTCGGTCGAACGCGACGGGAGTGTAGAGGCTGTGATTCCGCGGTGGCTGCTCAAGTTCACGGTGATCGGGGCGATGCTGGTGTCGCTGTCGAGCGACGCGGCACCGGGCCCGAAGAAGCCGCGCCCGCGGTCGAAGGACGGGTCGTACACGTTGACGGTCGCCGGGGCGGTCAAGGGCAACGGCAACGGCACCGTAACGGGCAACGAGTTGAAGATCGACGCGGACGTGGTGACCGAGGGCGGGGCGAAGGGAACGATGACGGCGACGTTGAAGCTGTCGAACAATCACTTCGACGGGCCGGGGACGGTGATGGGCCAGCCGGCGACGTTCAAGGGGCGCGTGGACCAGCCGCCGGCGGACACGACCGAGCGGGAACTCAAGGGCGTGCGCCTGACGTGCACGTTCAAGACCGCGAGCGGTGAATACGGGCGCGTCATCGGGAACCTGCCGGCGCCCGCCCCGCGGGCGACCACAGGGTCATCGGACGACGGTAACGGGGGACGCGGGCGGGGGCGCGGACGGTCCGGGGACGATTGATCGGCGACCGGGCAGATTGAGCGAGATTGAAGGCCCACGGTGCTCGCACCGTGGGTTTCTTGTTCCCCGCGCGACCGAGAAAGTTGGGGGTACTAACCCAGAAAGTCGGGTCGGCGAGGGGACGATAGGAGGGTTGAGCGGTCACGGAGGCGCCGGCGTCATGGGGCGTCTCGGCGGGCGGCCGCTGTCGTATTCGATCCGGAGGGTCACACATGGGTAGCGCGGCACGGTCGTATCACGTGGGGACGAAGGTCCGAGAATGGGGGCCGGCGGGGCGCCCGCCGATGCAGTTGGTCACCGATGCGGAGGCGGAGGGAACGCCCGCGCCCGATGCGGGGCCCGAAGCACGGCTCGGAGAAGAGAAAGTGCTCGAGGCGGCCAAGGGGCTGCTGGCCGAGGTCGACGGACAGGTGAAATTCGCGGACACAAAGGCGTCGATCGTGGTGTTCGCGGCGGGGATGGTCGCCGCCCGGGTGGGGGACAACCTCAAGCAGGGCGCGCTGTCGGCGATGTTCGGGGGCGGGCCGCTGGGCGTGGCGGCGGGCGTGTTCAACGTGCTGATGTTCGTCGCCCTGATGGCGTGCGTGACGCGGGCGGTGCTGACGATCAAGCCGCGGGTTCGGCGCGGGACGCCGGCGGCCGGGCTGTGGTTCTTCGGCGGGATCGGCGCGATGGACTCGGGGGCGTTCGCGCGGGCGTTCCGGGAGCAGCGCGAGGCGGACGTGAGCGAGGCCGTGCTCGGGCAGGTGCACGTCAAGTCGCAGATCGCGGCGCGGAAGATGCACGGGATCGCGCGGAGCCTGAGCTTTCTCGCGGTCGCGATCGCGCTCTGGGCGATGGGCGCGATCTGCGCCGCGATGGCGCGGTAACCGGAGAATTCACCACGGAGGCACGGAGGCACGGAGAAGAGGGGGATGGTGCGATGACCTTTGGAAACGCGAACGGGAGCGCCGTCCGGAGTGGACGGCGTTCCCGGTCTCGCGAAAAGAGGGTTTGGAAGGGCAGACAAGAATGTCTGCCCCACTGATGGGTCGCGATCAGATTTCGACCGTCTTCAGCCCGACCTTGTCGAACTTCACCCCTGCTTCGGCGGCGATCTTCGACAGTTCGTCGACCTCGGCCTTGGTGAAGAGCAGGCCCTTGTGCTGCGCGCTGAGCTTGGCGCCGTTGGCCTCGATCTGGCCCGGGAGCATGGCCTTGTCGTTGCCGTGGCCGAGGATGTCGTCGAGGACCTTCTTCACGTTCTGCTTCTGCGTGCGCTTCTCGGCGAAGTCGCCGGACGCGATGGCGTCGGGGTGGATGCACTGAAAGTAGAAGCAGCAGGTGCCCTTTTCGCCGGGCGTGACCTTGTCCCAGCGGTTGCGGATGGTGGGGATGGAGCCGCCGATGTACGCGGCGTAGAGCTCGTCGATCAGGGACATGCCGTACCCCTTGTGCTGGCCGAACGGTAGCAGCGCGTTGACCTTGGCGGGGTCGGTCGTCTCGTTGCCGTCCTTGTCGACGGCGGCGCCGGGCGGGATCTGCTTGCCCTCGCGGAGGAACTGCTGGACGCGGCCCATGGCGACGGTCGACGTGGCCCAGTCGATGCAGATGTTGAAGCCGAGCTCGGCCTTGGTCGGGAAGCCCCAGGAGTGGGGGTTGGTGCCGAGCGTGGGGAACTTCCCGCCGAACGGCACGACCTCGGCCAGCGCGGCGGTGCAGCAGGTGTAGGCGAGGTAGCCCTTGTCGGCGGCGTCGATCACGTACCCGCCGCCCCAGAGGTAGTGGAACGCGTTGTCGACTGCGACGACGCCGACGCCGAACTCGTCGGCGAGCTTCATCGCGTCGTTCATCGCCTCGAAACCGACGGCCTGCCCGAGCTTGCGGTTGGCGTTCCACTTGGCGACGGCCTTGAACTTCGACGGGAGCTTTTCGATGGTCGCGTTGGGCTTGCACCCCCCCTTGCCCGAGCCGAACAGCTCGTCGAGATGGAGGGCCTTAATCGCGTTGTGGGTCTTGATCCCGTGCCAGGCGGTGATCTCGGAGAACTTCGCCCCGGCCGTGGCCTCCTCGGCGGAATACCCGCGGTGGCGGTAGGCGGCGGCGACGAGGTCGTTGTGGAGCTGGACGGGAAGGACGTAGTTGGTGGTGGGCATTGGCGGGAAGGTAATGGGCGGAGGGGGCGATGCCAAGGCGGAGGTGGTTGCGACGGGCGGCGAGGCGAAGACGGCCAATGGCTGGATCGCGGGGGGCGAGAGTGCCCTTATTCGTGCCCTTATTCCGGGCCTGTGAATACCCTCATTCAGACTTTCTCCCAGCGAGCCCCGGCACCGTAGCCAAATGAGCGTAACTTTCCCGCTGCCTTCATCTTACGAAGAAGCCGGCGAATCCAGTCGCGTCCCACACCAGGGCAATCGGCCTCAAGTTCTCCCACGCTGAAGCTGCCCGTTCGTTTGTTGATCGCGTCATGGACGAGTTGCGCTTTGGCGCCCAACGGCTCCGCGGTTTGACCGACTCGCTGCTCGAACTCCTGGTAAGCCTGCTTCAAAATCCACAGCGTGTAATTCAGAAACGGCCACGGATTGTGTTCACCCTCGTGCCAGCCTTGAGAGCTTTGCTCGAGCGTCTCGTAGTAGCGTTGCTTGTTCTGCTCAATGAGCCGCTCAAGACTGATGTACCGGCCGACTTCCGCCCCAGCGTGGTAGGTGAGGAGCAGCATCAGCAGCCGAGACGCGCGACCGTTGCCGTCGCGGAACGGGTGAATGCAGAGGAAGTCGAGGACAAACGCACCGGTCGCAATCAGGGGATGAACGAGCTTGTCCTGCTGACTCGCACCCCAGCGTTCCGCCAGTTCGCCAAGAGCGGCCACCGTCGCGGCTCCGGCCTCGACGGGCATGAAGCGAATGCGGGTCCGGCCGTCGGCGTACCGGTCGATGATCGACTCGGTGCGCTCCTTCAACTTGCCGGCGTCCCAAATGTCCCCGCGCGCGAGGCGGTGCAAGTCCAGGATGGTCGTCGCGTTCACCGGCAGCGCCGCACGTTGACTGTGAATTAGGTCCAGCGCGGATCGGTATCCGCGAACTTCCTCCTCATCGCGATCGCGGAGGACGGGCTCGCCGAAGACGAGCGTCGCGGCGCGCGAGCGCTCGACTTCGACGCCTTCGATCCGGTTCGAGGATACCGCACTCTCGATCAGCGCGTGCTCGCGCAGGACCTTTAGCTTCTGTGGCGACTGGCGAGTGAACAATTCCTGCAGACCGACAGCCCGACTGAGCTCGTCGAGGCTCCAGGTCGTGGCCATCGGGACCGACGAGCGGTCCTGGCTGAATTGGCGGAAGGTCATCATCGAGAGGGACCGTCCCGTTCCGCAGTTCCGACGAGGCTTACTTCGCCCCCGGCTTATCCCGCATACCCTGCAGTTCCTTCAACCGCTCCCCCGTCGGGGGCTTCTTGGTCTTCATCATCTCGATGAAGGCATCGAAGAGGTAGGTCGCGTCGTGGGGGCCGGGGGAGGCTTCGGGGTGGTACTGGACGCTGAAGGCGGGGAGGTCGTTGTGGCGGAAGCCTTCGACGGTGCCATCGTTGAGGTTGACGTGGGTGATGACGCCGCCGTTGGCCTGGAGGGTGACGGGGTCGACGGAGAAGCCGTGGTTTTGGCTGGTGATCTCGACCCGGCCGGTGTCGAGGTTTTTGACGGGCTGGTTGCCGCCGCGGTGACCGAACTTGAGCTTGAAGGTCGTGGCCCCGATCGCGCGGGACAGGAGCTGGTGGCCCAGGCAGATCCCGAAGGTCGGGACGCGTTTGGCGAGTGCGCCGGCGAGGGGTTTGACGGCGTAGTCGAGGGCGGCGGGGTCGCCGGGGCCGTTTGAGACGAACAGCCCGTCGGGGTTGTGGCGGAGGATTTCCTCGGCGGTGGTGTCGGGGGGGAGGACGGTGACCTTGACGCCGCGCTCGGCGAGGTTGCGGAGGATGTTGGTCTTGGCGCCGCAGTCGAGGGCGACGACGTGGAGGCCGTCGCCGCGCTCGACGGGGCCGGTGGTCCAGTCGCCCAGGTCCGTGTCCCAGTCGTAGGCGGCATCCGGCTTGACGGCCTGGACCCAGTCGGCGCCGAGCATCTGAGCCGACGCGCGGGCCTTGGCGACCAGGGCGGCGTCGTCGAGGATCTCGGTGGTCAGGACGGCGCGCATCGCGCCAGTGATGCGGATCTTGCGGGTCAGCGCCCGCGTGTCGATGCCGGCGATCCCGACGATGTTGTTCTGCTTGAGGTACTCGTCGAGCGAGAGGTCGGCCCGGTAGTTGGAGTGCAGCGGGGCGAGTTCCTTGATGACGAACCCGGCGACGTGCGGCTGGCGGCTCTCGACGTCCTGGCGGTTGATGCCGTAGTTCCCGATCAGCGGGTACGTCATCGTGACGATCTGGCCCTTGTAGGAGGGGTCGGTCAGGATCTCCTGGTAGCCGGTCATGGAGGTGTTGAAGACGACCTCGCCGGCGGAGGTGCCGGGGGCGCCGAAGTGTCGGCCGGTGAAGACCGACCCGTCCTCGAGACCGAGCTTGGCGATGGGGTGGGGCATGTGCGCGGGAAGGATGAAGGCGGACGGATGAAGGATGAACAGGTTGACCGAGTTCGGGGATTATAGGGATTGCGGGGGGGGATCAAGTTGGGAGCGGGGGATTTCGCACCAAACCTCGGGGTGGGTTGATGCACTCATGCCAGGCGAACGGCGCGGAGAGTCTCTTTTAGCCGCTCCGCTTGCGGAGCGCGTCTAGCGGCGCTCATCGGATCGTTCGCCTGATGCTGCGACCCGCGCACTTGGACGCGCCCCGCAAGCGAGGCGGCTTCAAGCGATCGAAACGCGTTGTTGCGTGAACGACATTCACCGGATGACAATATTGACCATCGCTCCTCGTTGATCGGGTAACCCCATGCGAACCAAAACCTTGACGCTCCTGAGCACTGTGGCCGCCCTCACGATTGGCGGTTTCACCATCGGTCAACCCGCGCCCACTCCGCCGACGCCGCCCGCGCCGGAGGTTCGTCCCGGCGGGGGTGGCCCCGGCGGCGGGCCCATGGGCGGGCCGATGGGCATGGGCGGGCAGGAGATGAAGGTCGTTGAGAAGTTCGACACCGACAAGAACGGCTGGCTGAGCACGGAAGAGCGCAAGGCCGCTCGCGAGTACGTGAAAAAGAACAAGCCGCAGGGGCGGGGGTTCGGCGGCTGTGGGCGCGGATTTGGGCCGGGCGGTCCCGGCGGTGGCGGTCCGGGCGGTGGAGGTGGGCCGGGCGGTGGCGCAGTTCAACCGCCCGC
>DATHXE010000078.1:0-5066 GCA_035459845.1 Tepidisphaeraceae bacterium
CGCCCCGACCGACGCCCGCGGAGCGATCAGCGCCCTGGGACGCGCCCTGCAAGCGGGGCGGCTACAAGGGGCGATCAAGCGTCATTGCCTTCAGTTCGATTCCCCGTCCGCCGCCGCGACGACCAGCGGGCCTTGCGCCGCCGTGTACGTCAGGGCCGCGATGTGCGTCGCGATCTTCCGCACCTCGGACGTGTTGGCCAGGATCTCCAGCGCTCGCTCGAGCGACTCGAGCTCGTCCTTGCTGATCAGCACACACGCGTGACCGTCCGTGCCGACGATCTCCATCCGGGTCTTGGCCGAGCAGACCTGAGACAGGATCTGGTTCAGGGCCTCTTTGGCCTGGTGGACGCTCACGCTACCGAAACCGCTGGTGCTGCTGCTGGGCTCGTCGGCCATAACTTGCTCCGATAACCGCTGGGAGGGCGACGAAAGTCTTCCCGGACTTCTCGGTCGCGACCACGGGCGGCTCACACTTTGGGGAACGGCGTCCGCCGGCACGTCCGCCCGGGCCACCATCGGCCGGGCGAGCATCACGTGCCGGTGCGAAAACGACTTCGCCGCACCCCATGATGTTCGGTATGCTCGGCCGGGCGTTGCGGTTCGCGCGAAAAGCTCGGCCGCGAGCCTGTGCAATGAATTGACGCCCCCGGATTGTTCAGTCGCTAACGCTCGGTACGGTCACAGTTTGGACGCGGCCATGCATGTGCAAACGATCGCGATGCCCTCTAAAGGTGCATACGCTCGCGCCCACTGGCGGTGCGACCCCGACCCCGAAGGACTCGGCGTGGGATTCACGCCTTCGCGCGCATCTGCACGCCCATCTCGTACTTGCCGTTGCTCATCTCGCGGACGCGCACGACCTCGTACACCCACGACTGCGCGTTGGGCAGGTCGAGGCGGCAGGTCTGACCGAGCGTCATCGGCTCGCGCAGGAGAAAGCAAACGCCCGACAGCGAGACGTCGCGCGTCAGCACCTCGTGGGTCGTGCCGACGCCGGCCCCGTCGAGGACCGTCAGCGTCGCCTTGGTCTGGACGGGCCGGCGGTTCTCGCGGCGGCGGTCGCGGTCGGCGGGAACGGCAGGGGCGGCCGGAACGGGAAAGGTGGATTGCATGGTCGTCACCGGCCGCGGTGGGCCGGGCGTAAGACCGGGGTGCGGCCCCGTCAGGCGGCGGTCGCGCGGGCGCAATGCTCGCCGACGCGCGCGGGGCGTTGCAGAAAATATCGACCAACGGCGGTGGAAAGCTTCAATTCGCGAGACGGGCGTTCCGGTGTCCGGAGAGAATCACGTCCACGGTCCGCGATGAAAACGGGTGCATCGCGCCCGGCGGAGCGGGTAGACTCGGCCGCCATGCCCCCGAGCACGCACGGCGCGCCGCGTTACGATCCCGACGAACTGACGGTCGACACCGGCCCGGTCGGTCGACCGCCACCGTCGTGGCATGCGGCGCCACCGCACGCGGACGCCGGGCCGCTGGCGGGCGTCCGCCGGTGGGTCTACGGGATCGGCATCGTGCTCTCGGTCATCGTGATCGTGCGGCAGGTGGCCGAGGTCGCGCGCGTGATGCCACAACTGCGAAGCAAGCCGGTGGCCTCGGCGGTAGCGCCGGTCTACACGGTACAATACGATGCCCCGGCAACGGGCCCCGCTGCGGCGACCGCGATCGAAGCGCCGGCCGAAACGACGGTGACCGCGACCGGCGAGGTCGCCCCGCAGTTGATCGTCGCGTTCGGCGGGGCGCTGGCCGTGTGCGCCGCCATCGTCCTGATCGGGTCGATCATGGGCCTGTCGGGCGTGCGGTCGGCGCGGATGTGGGTCTTCTGGCCGGCGGCCGTGTGGGGCCTGGTCGCGCTGGTCGCGACGGCGTGCGCGATCGGCGCGCTCGAGCACGCGATCGGCGCCGCAGAGCGGACCGGCGTCGCCACGCTCTCCCAGTACGCCATGTACGCGGGCTGGCTTGCGGGGGAGGTCGTCTACCCGGTGTTCTGCGTGGTGATCCTGTCGCGGCGGGGGTGAACGCGGGGCGGATCGCGGCCCACTTCCGGGTGCCATGCCCTCGCACCGCGCTGACGGATCGGACTCGCGATCAAGTGTTTTCGCGGTGCGTGGGCATGCCCCAGCGGCGCTCGTTGTTAGGACGAAAGCCTCGCCGATGCATTTCCATGCAACACCGCTGGGGCATGCCCACGCCCGCGAACGCGCCGATGCGAGAACACGGCCTGCTGGCGCGGTGCGAGGGCATGGCACCCAAAACCGTCGCGTCGCACGCCAAGCTCAAACCCACTGCGCCCGCAGCAGCATCAGCTGCGCGAAATCGTCCTCATCGAGCCAATCGGGGCAGTCGTCGGGGTCGGCGGGGCCGCGGAACAGGGCCTCGAAGAAGACCGCCGCGTCGCGGGCGATCAGCTTGCGGTCCTGGCCGGCCTTGAGGCGCAGGGCGTACAGGTCGTCCTCCCGCGAGGCGACGCGCAGCGCCTCGGCCCCCGTGTGCTTGCGGACCAGGTCGGCCAAGGACCGGAAGTACGTGAGCACCTTCTCGTCGGCGTGCTCGGGCGGCATGCAGTGCTTGCGCAGCGCGTGGTCGAAGTACCGGAACTTCTTTTCCCATGAGAGGCTGCGGTCCAGGCCGAGCGTGATGTACTGACCGACCTTCCACGACTCGTGGGCGATCGTGTCGCCGGCACAGTCGGCCCGGCGGAGCATCTCGGCGTAGTAGGCCTCGTGCCGCCCGACATCGGGGAGCTTGGGCAGCGGGTGGGCCTGCACCCACTCGGCCGGCGTGTGGCCGTGACCGTGGCCGTGGTGGGCGTGACCGTGCCCGTGTGGCGGGTGCGCGGGACCATGCGAGTGCGATGAATGGACGTGCGCGTGCATGCCGAAACCTCCGGGCCGTTGCGGCCGGGCTGCGAGAATGAGATGTGCCATCCCCCGGAGACGGGCGGTGAAAGACGTGATGGGCACCGACCGCCGACTCGCAGGATTCTACTGTCGTCGAGGCCGGGGAGTCACTGAAAAAATGGACACGAAAAGGGAGGATGGAAGATGGAGGATGGCACGTCGGACAAGCCGTGTGTGCCCATCCTCTATCTTCCATCCTCCACCTCGTGTTTCGCCCGTTACACCCCGATCCACGCCTTGACCGTCCCCTCCTCCAGGTTCCGGGCGAGGGTGAAGCCGAGTTGGCTACAGAGCCGCTGCATCTCGACGTTCTCGGGGAGGATGTCGGCGGCGACCTTGCGGATCTGCTCGTCGCGGGCGACGCGCAGCAGCGTGGAGAGCAGGTGCTTGCCCAGGCCCTTGCCCTGCCAGGGGTCGGAGACGAGCAGGGCGAACTCGGCGTCGGGACCGCCGGGCAGGCGCGTGAGGCGCGCGACGGCGACGATGTCTTCCTGGCGCGTCTGTGGGTCGCGCGTGACGGCGACCAGGGCCATCTCGCGGTCGTAGTCGTTGAAACAGACCCGCAGGAGGCGCTCGTGGCTGACGCGTTGGCTGAGCTTGAGGGTGGCGAAGTAGCGGAGTCGGACCGACCGCTCGGACAGATTCTGGTGGAACCGCGCGATCAGCGGCTCGTCCTCCGGGCGGATCGGGCGGACGTCGACGCATTGGCCGGTCTTCAGGACGCACTGGCCGACGTACTGGACGGGGTACGGGCGGATCGCCAGGTGCGGGAGTTGGTCGTCCGGGACGTCGGGCCCGTAGAGGACGACGCGGGCGTCGAGGGCGATCTGACCGTCCGGGCTGACCAGCAGCGGGTTGATGTCGATCTCCCTGATCCGGCGCTGCTCGGCGACGAGTTGTGAGAAGCGGACGAGCAGGTGTTCGAGGGCGACGAGGTCGACGGGCGCGCGGCCGCGCACGCCGTGGAGGGCGTGGTAGATGCGCGTCTGCTCCATCATCCGGCGGGCGAGGGTGGCGTTGAGCGGGGGCAGGCCCAGGGCGCGGTCCTTGAAGACCTCGACGAGCTGCCCGCCGGTGCCGAACAGGAGGACCGGGCCGAACTGCGGGTCGGGGGAGGCGCCGAGGATGATCTCGTAGGCGTCCTTGAGCTTGACCATCGGCTGGACGGTGACGCCGAGGAAGTGCTCGGCGCCGGCGGCGCGGGTGACCGAGGCGCGGATGTCGTCGAACGCGGCGACGACTTCCTCGCGGGATTTGAGGCTGAGCTTCACGCCGCCGACGTCGGTCTTGTGGGTGAGCGTGCGCGAGTAGAGCTTGAGGACGACCGGGTAGGTCATCGAATCGGCCAGAGCGGCGGCGGCATCCGGCGTGGTCGCGAGCTCGGTGCGCGTGGTCGGGATGCCGTACGCGGCGAGGAGGCGTTTGGACTCGATCTCGTCGAGGAGGGTGCGATTGTCGGAGAGCGCGGCGCGCAGAACTTCTGCAGCGCCGGTCGCGTGCCGAAAGCCCACGGAGCTTGCTCCATGGGTTGCGCCGTCGGTCGAATCGCTAGCCGCTGAAGCGGCTAGCCCGGGGGTGGGCAGCGTCGGGGTCTCGTAGATCCCCTTGAGGTTATACGCGTAGCGATACATGTAGCAGAACGCCTTCGCCGCCGTGTCGGGGAACGGGAACGTCGGGATGCCGGCGCGGTTCAGGATCGACTCGCCCGCCTCGACCATCGGCCCGCCCATCCAACTCGCGATCACCGGCTTTCCGGGGATTTTCGCGTGCTTGGCGAGCGCCTCGGCGATCAGCGTGGGCTCGGTCATGTCCTGCGGGGTGAGAATGACGAGCAGGCCGTCGGAATTCTCGTCTTTGGCCGCCAATTCCAGCGTCTTGGCGTACCGCTCGGGCGGGGCGTCGCCGAGCACGTCGATCGGGTTGGCGTGGCTCCACGCGGCCGGCAGGAACGCGTTGAGCTTCTCCACCGTTTCGGCCGAGACCGGCGCGAGCACGCCCCCCTGCTGGATCAGCGCGTCCGTCGCCAGCACGCCCGGCCCGCCCGCGTTGGTGATGATCGTCAGCCGGTTCCCGCGCGGCCGCGGCTGCTTGGCGAGCACCTCCGACATGTAGAACAAATCGGAAATGTTCTGCACGCGCAGGACGCCGGCCCGGCGGAACGCGGCGTCC
>DATHXE010000079.1:0-1679 GCA_035459845.1 Tepidisphaeraceae bacterium
GAACGCCGCCAGCGAGTTCCGCGACAGGTCCAGCTTCGCGTCGTCGTTCATGCTCCCGGAGATGTCCAGGACGAACACGTAGTCCGCGCCCTTGGGCGCAGCCCCGGCCAGGTCCTCGCCCGCCGTGAGCGTCAGCGCGAAGTACCCGTCCTCGTTCCCCACGCGCGACGTCAGCACGTCGATGCCCGTCCGCGGCCGCTTGAGCTGGTACGCGACGACAAGATCGCGCCCCAGATCCCCGCCGCGCTGTTCGAGCGACGCCTGCACGTACCCCTCCGTGTGCCGGGCGATCGCGAAGTCCTTCGCGTGGCTCGGGCTCTCGACCGCCGTGATCGGGATGTCCGACTTCGCGTCCACCGTCAGCGCGAACTTTCCCGTCGTCTTCTGCCCCGCCAGTTCCTTCCGCGTCGTCGTCGCTAGCGGGTAGACGTACGTCGCCCAGTCGTGGTCGACGTCGAGCTCCTGGTAGTACGTGATCCGCACCCGCTGCTCCGCCCGCGGGCCGATCGGGAAGATCCGCATCTCGAACGTCCGGTAGTTCACCTGCTCGAGCAGGCCCGGATCGCGCCGCGTCTGCTTGTACGATTCGTACACCTCGCGCGCCCGCTTCTTTTCCAGCACCTCGCCGACCATCTCCTTCCCGTTGATCCACATCGAGAAGTTCGCGACGGACGCGCCCTTGGGCACCGGGAACGAGTACAGCGCCTCGACCTGCCGGTCCTCCGTGTTCAGGAAGATCTGCTCGACGGTCGTGACCGCGATCCCGTTGTTGATCGTGACCGCGACCGTGTGCTCCTTCACTTCCAGTTGCCCCCCAAACCCGCCGTCGGCCACGAGCAGCCCCGCCCCCCGCGCGGAGCTCGCCATGCCGACCGCCAGCAACAACGCCCCGACCCAACCGATGCGCAGACCGCCACCACGTCCCCGGAATAGATCCCGTCTCATAAGACTCTCCTGCTGAAGACACCGATCTCGAACCCGGCGCCCGATGCGCCGCGCTCGCCCCACCCAAGGCGAACCGCGTGCTAGACAGGCACAAAATGTAAGTGTAGGCTAACAATCGTCATGCACGCCCGAGCCCGAATGAATTACGGCTGATCACGTACAACGGGTGTATAGGCCCCGTACGCGGGCTGCACCCGGCACGCGCGATCGGCGCGGTTTGAACTCCGTCCCGCGACAAGTCGCTGGGCTCCCTTCACTCAGCACTCAGCACTCAGCACTCAGCACTCAGCACTCAGGACTTCCCATGTCTCTTCTGTCCCCCGAAGAACGCGCCTTCGCCGCCGCCGTCGCCCGGGCGGCCTACTGCAACCCCTTCGCCCCCGACCGCATCGCCGCCGAGCGCCAGGCCCTTGGGGGCGAGTTCGTCGCCGACGGCGCATCCTGGAACGTCGACGTCCACTCGTTCGGCCACCACGCGAACATCACCCGCCTCACCGAGCGCACCGGCGCCCTCGCCACCGCCTGCCGCGAGCGCCTCGAAGTCCGTGCCACCGCCCCGTCGGATGCCGACCTCCGCGCCTACGAGGACGTCGCCCTCTTCTTCCTCTACCACCGCCACTACCCCGCCCTCACCGAGCTCCTGAACGACCGCCTCGCCCAGCCTGCCGCCCCCGCGCGACCGGCGCGCGTCGCGTGCTACGCCGACTTCGCCCGCGACGTCTCCCGCTTCTTCG
>DATHXE010000080.1:0-11827 GCA_035459845.1 Tepidisphaeraceae bacterium
TCGGCGGTACTGACGGGCCGCACGATCGTCCCGAGGACGGCGTCGCCCGCTGCCCAGGCGGGCAGCGCGGCCGGCTCGTCGCCGGCCGGCGTTTCCCTGAGCAGTTCGAAGAACTCCGTCCGCTGGATCGAGAGCGGGTCGGCTTGGCCGCGCTGCTCGACCAGCGCCTGGATCGTCGCCAGGCGCGAGAGTTCCTGTTCCGAAGCCTCGCCCGGCGAGCGGAGCGGCCGGAGCAGCGGCAGGCAAATCAGGAGGACGACCACCGGCGCGCACAGCGCCCACGGCCGCACGACCTGGCGGCTGCCCATCCGGCGGAAGAAGTCGAGGAGGGCGGGCATGCGGGGGTGGATTCAGGGACGCGACATGTCTGGATTCGAAACGTGAAACATGAAGACATGAAACATGAAGAGAGATGTTCTCCGGCATCCGCGCCCCCCCCATGGCTTCTTCATGTTTCATGTTTCATGTCTTCACGTTTCCTCGGATTCAATACACCTTCAGGAACTGCACGAAGTTCCCCAGCACGCGATTCGTGAGCCGCTCGTACTTCGCGTAGTGCTTTTCCGTGTCCGCGAGGATCTGCGCCTCCCCGCCGGGGCCCAGCACCTTGTCGACGTCGGCCTTACCCTGCGCGACCATGGCCCGAATGATCTCCGGCGTGCACTCGATGTGGTACTGAAAGCCGAACAGGCGATTCTTGAACCGGAAAACTTGATTCTTGCAGACCTTGGTCGTGCTGATCAGCGCGTTGCCGGTCGGCGGGGGCGGCGCGGGCGGCGGGGCCGGGTTCGCGGGGCCGGGGAGCCTGGGCAAATCGAACGTGTCGAAGTGCCAGTGGAACATCATGGCCCCGTCCGACAGCCCGAACGCGATCGGCTCGGTCCCCCCGGGGAACGGGAACAGGACCGGCGCCCACCCGATCTCCGGCAGCGGCGTGAGCGGCTCGGCCGGCCGGGGCGGGTCGCCGTGCTTCTCGCCGGGGACCATCTTCACGTTCGGATACACCTTGGCGCCCGCGGCGTGCGCCAGCAACTGCGCGCCCAGGCAGATGCCCAGCACCGCCCGGTCGCGCATCACGCACTTCTTGAGGAGCTCGACCTCCTGCGCGAGCCACGGATACTCCGGCTTGCCGACGTCGGCGACGTCCATCGGCCCGCCCAGCACGATCAGCACGCGCAGCTCGTCCAGGTCGGACGGCACCTCGTCGCCCTTGTAGAGCCGGCGGACCTCGACGGGGATGCCGTAGTCGCGAAAGACGGGCAGAATGCGCCCGGGCCCCTCGGCCTCAACGTGTTGCAGGACAATGGCTTTGCTCATAGTGGGATTGAACCGGGAGATGATCCGCGGGACGTGCCGGGAGTGTCAAGAAGGACAGGAACTCGCAACGGCGTAGAAATGCTCACGGAAATGGGCATGTGACGTCCCTGTCGCGACTGGCGTGATGCCTTCCATCGATTCCGCGCCTCTGTTAAAAGGCGTCCGTACACGTTCCGAACAGGGTGCGACACGGATGTCCCTCGAACTTTGCATTCTCGCCAGCGGCTCCTCGGGCAACTGCGCCGTCGTGCGCACGCCCGCCGGCGTCATGCTGATCGACCTGGGGCTCGGGCCGCGCGTCACCGCCCAGCGCCTGAACGGGACGGGTGTGGGGGTCGCCGACGTGCAGGCCGTCTGTATCACCCATCTGGACTCGGACCATTTCCGCCCGATGTGGGCATCGACGCTCGTGCGAAACGGCATCCGCGTGTTCGTCCACCGTGAGCGCGTACAGCATTTGCTGGGTCTTGTGAACCCGGAGATCGCGCCGGAAGTCGCCCGGCTGGTCGTGCCGTTCCACGTCGGCGACTTCGAACCGCTGCCGGGCGTGCGGTGTTCGCCGCTGATGCTCGCGCACGACCGGACGGGGTCGCACGCGTTCGTCATCGAGTCCCGGGACGCCGAATCCGGAGCGGCGCGCCGGCTCGGGTACGCGACGGACCTGGGCCACGTCCCCGGGCCGCTGCTCGACGCGTTCGGCGGGCTCGACGTGGTCGCGATCGAGGCGAACTACGACCCGCAGATGCAGCTCGCCAGCCCCCGGCCGTTCTTCCTGAAGAACCGCATCATGGGCGGGAGCGGGCACCTGTCGAACCAGCAGGCGCTGGACGCCGTGCGGGCCCTGCTCGACCGCGCGACCCGCGCCGGCGGCCGGCTGCCCGAGCACATCGTCCTGTTGCACCGCAGCCGGCAGTGCAACTGCCCGAAGATCGTCCACTCGCTCTTCTCGCGGGACGCGCGGATCGCGCCCCGCCTGACCCTGACCGACCAGTACGCCCGCACCGAGTGGCTACGCCCGCGCGAGGTCGCGCCGGCGGCGGGGGAACAGCTGACGATCGCGTTCGGGTAAACGCCGTCTCGCGCGGCACTCTTTACACCCTCTTCCCCATGCCGCTCCGCTACCCGACGCCCTACACCTGGCTCGTATTCCTCGGCGCGATGGACGTCATGCTGACGTGGGTCGTCCTCCACCGCGGGGGCACCGAGGTGAACGGCCTGGCCCGGTGGGTCATCCAGAACTTCGGGCTGGGCGGGATGGTCGCGTACAAGTTCGCGCTGATCGTCCTGATCATCCTGATCGGCGAGGCCATCGCGAAGCGCCGCGAGCCGACGGCCAAACGCTTCGTCGAGTGGAGCGTGGCGATCACGGCGATCCCGGTCGTCATCTCGCTGACGCTGCTTGGGGTGAAGCGGCTGACGACGGGGGCGGTGTAGGACTTGAAAGTTAGCTGAAGGTCAACGACCTGCTGACGTGTGTTGAGTCCAGTAACGTCCTCTGAACTCCTTCGGTCTGACCGCGCGTCGGCAACGCGTTGCGTTGCAGCTATCTGTTCATTTCACGACCTTCACAATCCGGTGGTTGTAACTATCCGACACGTACATCACCCCGTCCGGCGCCAGATACACCCCGTGCGGCTGGCTCAGCTGCACTTGATCCGCCGGCCCGTCCAGCCCCGCGCTCCCCGGCTTCCACTTCGCCGGATCGCTCGGCCCAACGACCGTCACAACCTTCCCCTCCTTCGCCAGCCATTTAACGATCCGGTGGTGGTCGGTGTCGGTGACGAGGACATCGTCCTCCGGCGTGACCCACAAATGCTTGGGGCCGCGGATCTCGCTGGACTCCTTGGCCGACTTGGGGCCGGCGATCAGCGTGCGGATCTTGCCGGCCGGGTCGACGACGCGCAGCGCGTGCCCGCCGCGCTCGGCGATGTAGAGGTTGCCCTTCGAATCCATCGCCGCGGCGCGCGGGTCGACCAGCGGCGCGTCGGTGGCGACCGCCCCATCGGCGGGCACGCCACGCTGGCCGTTGCCGGCGGCCAGCTTCACCACGCCCGTCGTCAAATCCATCACGCGGACGCGCTTGTTGTCCAGGTCCGTGATGACCAGTTTGTCCTTCGCGGGGTTGAGCGAGATCGAGTAGATGCCGGAGAACTGGGCCTTGTCGGCCTTACCACCGTCGCCGGCGTAGCCCTTGGTCGTGCCGGCGAGCGTGGTGATCACGCCGGTCGCGCCGTCGATCCGGCGGACCTTGTGGTTGAGCGTGTCGGCGATCAGGATCGCCCCGGTCTTGTCGACCGCGACCGCGTGCGGCGCGTTGAGCTTGCCCGCCGCCGCCGGCCCACCGTCGCCGGCATCGCCCTTCTTGCCGTCCCCGCAGACGACCGAGAGCTTGCCGTCCGGCGACAGCGAAAGCAGCCGGCTGGCGTACTCGACGATCAGCAGGTTCCCCTTACCGTCGAACTCGACGCCGAACGGGGTCGTGAGCTTCCGATCGGCCGGCGCGTCGGGACCGCCGGCGACGAGGACGACCCTGTCGGCGAAGGCGGGGAGGGTAGTCAGGAGGGTCAGGAGCGCGAGGAGGCGGGTGGGCATGGTAAGATGTTTTACACGCGATAGAGGGTTGGCGCGCGGGCATTCTCCGGAATGCCGGACCGTTGGAAGTCGAGAATCGGTCGACCCGCTAACCCGCAAGCTGGCGTGGTCCGCACCCGGCGGATTCGCGGGATCGGTCCGGTCGACGCATCCCTTGACACCCCCCCGCTGATTGCTATATTGCCCGATTCTTCGCCACGGAGCGGGCTACCGAGCCCGCTCTGTGTTTCCCCGGACTTAATCGCCGGATGACCGCGGCCCCTGGCGGGGTCGGAAAATGAGGTTCTTGTAATGTCTACCTACCTTGCCAAGCCCGGCGAGCTCAAGGCCGACTGGCACGTCATCGACGCGACCGGTTTGGTCCTCGGGCGCCTCGCCGCCCGGATCGCCGTCATCCTCCAGGGCAAGCACAAGCCCACCTACACCCCGCACACCGACACCGGCGACTTCGTCGTCCTGCTCAACGCGGAGAAGGTCCGCGTGACCGGCAGCAAGGCCGACGTGCTCGAGTTCGACACGTACTCGCGCTACCCCGGTGGCCGCCGCGTCTATTCGTATAAGACGATGGCCGAGAAGCACCCCGAGAAGCTCGTCGAGCTCGCCGTCCGCCGCATGCTCCCCAAGAGCAAGATGGGCCGGAACATTCTCGGCAAGCTCAAGATCTACAAGGGCGGCGAACACCCCCACCAGGCCCAACAGCCCAAGGCCCTCAAGGTCTGATGGCCGATCGCGTTCTTCTGACTTCTGGCTTCTGACTCCTGACTTCTCTTCCCACCATGGCTGACACGGAAACCCCCACGCTCGCCGCCCCCGAGTCCACCGGCCCCCAGGGCAAAGTCACGTTCATCTGGGGCACCGGCCGCCGCAAGTCGGCCGTCGCCCGCGTCCGCGTGGCGCCCGGGTCGGGCAAGGTCACGATCAACGGCCGCGAGCTCAACGACTACTTCACGTCCGAGCGCGACCGCAAGGCCCTCTTCGGCCCGTTCGAGGTGACCAACACCGGCGGGAAGATGGACCTGCACGCCCGGTGCAGCGGCGGCGGCCCGACCGGCCAGGCCGGCGCGGTCATCCTCGGCCTGTCCCGCGCCCTGACCAAGCTCGACAAGACCCTCGAGCCCGCCCTCCGCAACGCCAACTACCTCACCCGCGACCCGCGCATGAAGGAACGTAAGAAGTACGGCCAGCGCGGCGCCCGCCGCCGGTTCCAGTTCTCGAAGCGCTGATCGCGCTCCGGCACACGACGAATTCTGGAGAACCCGAGGCACTTTGCCTCGGGTTCTTCGTTTGGCAAATCCGACTCCACAGGAGTCGGCGTGCGCGCGCGACTGAGGTACGATCCGCCGCGTGATCGCCTTCATCTCCAGCCCGGCGTTCGTGGAGCACGCGACGGGGCCCTATCACCCCGAACGGCCGGACCGCATCCGCGCGATCCACCGGGCGGTGCGCGAGGCCGGCCTCGTGCGGTCGGCGGACCCGTTCCCCGAATTAGAGATCGACCTGGGCCCCCTGCCACGATCGGGCGTCCAGGCCGTCGAGATCGCGCCGCGCCCGGCATCGGTCGAGGAGTTAGTGCTCGTCCACCCGCGCGAGCACGTCGACCGCGTGCGCCACGTGTGCGAGATCGGCGGGGGGGTGCTCGACCAGGGGGACACTCCGGTCTGTGCGGAGAGCTACGAACTCGCCAGGCTGTCCGCGGGGGGCGTGCTCGTCGCGTGCGATTTCGTGATGACGGGCGCGATTCCCGGGGCGGGGAACTCGGTCACTGAAGTGACCAAGCCTCATGAAGTGAGGCGCGCCTTCAGCGCCGGCAGGCCCCCCGGGCACCACGCGGAAGTCGACCGCGCCATGGGCTTCTGCCTGTTCGCCAACGTCGCGATCGGCGCGCGCTACCTGCAGCAAAAGTACGGCGTGAAAAAAGTCGCGATCGTCGACTTCGACGTCCACCACGGGAACGGTACGCAGGCCGCCTTCGAGGCCGACCCGTCCGTCTACTTCGTCTCGATGCACGAGCACCCGCGGACGTGCTACCCGGGGAGCGGGTACGAGTGGGAAGTCGGCGTCGGCGCCGGCCGCGGGTTCACGATGAACGTCCCCTTCCAGCCGGGCGCGGGGGACGACGAATACCTGGCGGCGCTGACGTCGAAGGTCATCCCGGCGCTCGAAGAGTACGGGCCGGAGGTGCTGATGATCTCCGCCGGCTTCGACGGGCACGCGGACGACCCGCTCGCGCACGTCGAGCTCTCGGAGGACGGTTTCGGGCGGATGACTCGCGAGTTGGTGCAGTTCGCGGACCGGCGGTGCGGGGGACGTGTCATCAGCGCTCTCGAGGGCGGGTACAACCTGCGCGCGCTGGGGCGGTGCGTGGTGCGGCACATGGCGGAACTCGGCGCGCCGTGACGGGAGTTCGGGGAAATCGAGATGCCCGTGGCGCGAGCGGTGGGCTAGGGACGACCTGACCGCACCGGCGGGGCCGCTTCAGCGGCTCTGTTTCCAACGCAAACGGCTCACCCGCACCGCGGGCAAACCCCGTGCAGCACCACCTCCGCGTACGTCACCCCGTACCCCGCCCCCACCCCCAGCGACCGCACGAGCGTGCGCGGGATCTCCGCCCCCGACAGGCACTCGACCGTCCCGCACGCGTCGCACACGAAGTGCGGGTGCCGGTGGGCGTGCCGCTCGGTCTCGGCGGCGGCGCCCCCGGCGGCGTACCGCCAGCTCCGGTCCTCCCCGCGCACCCGGTGCACGAGCTTCTTGCGCGTGAACGTGTTGAGCGTCCGGTACACCGTCACCGCATCGGTGCCCGGCGGGAGCTTGGCGAGGATCGCCGGCACGTCGATCGGCGCGGCGGCCTTCGACAAAACGCCGAGCACGCCCACGCGCACCGGCGTGACGCGCAGCCCCGTGGCTTTAAGCGTGGAGTCGGGCGTGGTGGGGGCGGGCTTGGGCATGGTTCGCGGTGCCAATCTTAGATGGAGCCGCTCGCGTTGTCGCGGGTCTCACGCGCGCGAGCATCCAAGAGGCCTGCGTCACTTCAGTGACCGGGCCCCAAGTGCGCATCCGTCCACCCATTTGACTCCCCACCCCACCCCGCATATCCTAAATGCCACTGACTTGCATTTGGCCGCAACGCCGCCCCCGGGACGGACTATCATCTGTCGTCCCCACCAGAACCCCGGAGACCGCGCCCCGTGTCCCTCGCCATCCGAAACCTCGCCAAGCGGTTCGTCGCCCCCGACGGGTCCGCCGTCCCGGTCATCGACGTCCCGAGCCTCGACATCCCCGCCGGTCAGCATGTCGCGCTGATCGGGTCGTCCGGCTCCGGCAAGACGACGCTGCTCCACCTGATCGCCGGCATCGTCACCCCCGACGCCGGCACGATCACGTTCGACCTGCCCGCCGCCGGGTCGACCGACATCACCGCCCTGTCCGAAGCGCAGCGCGACGTCTTCCGCGGCCGGCACCTCGGCTACATCTTCCAGACCCACCACCTGCTCGGCGGGTTCACCGCGCTCGAAAACGTCCTGCTCGGAATGAGCTTCACCAACCGTAAAGCCGATCCGGCGTGGGCCAAGCACCTGCTCACCGAGGTTGGCCTGGCCGACCGCCTCGACTACAAGCCCGGCAAGCTGTCCGTCGGCCAGCAGCAGCGCGTCGCCGTCGCCCGCGCGCTCGCCAACCGCCCGTCGCTCGTCCTGGCCGACGAGCCCACCGGCGCCCTAGACCCCACCAACGCCCAGCAGGTCCTCGAACTCATCCGCAAACTCTGCAAAGAGGTCGGCGCCTCCCTCCTCCTCGTCAGCCACGACCTGGCCATCGCCCGCCAACTCGAAACCGTCCTCACCCTGTCCGACATCAACCGCGCCAGCAAACCGCTCCCCGCGCCGGCACTCGCGCCCGGGTAAACCTCTCGTCCCTCGCGCGTCTTTTCAATCGGCAATGGGCAATCGGCAATCGGCAATTGACCACTGACAACTGACCACCGACTCCCCCCAATGAACCCCTTCCAGCTCGTCCTCAAACAGATGCGCCAGCGGGCCCTGTCCACGTGGCTCACGCTGCTGGCGGTCCTCCTCGGCTCGGCGCTGGCGGTCGCCGTCCTGATCCTCCAGCGCGAGAGCCGGGCCCTCTTCACCCAGTCCGACTTCGGGTACGACCTGATCGTCGGGTCCAAGGGCAGCCCGATGCAGCTCGTGCTCAACACGACGTATCACGTCGACAAGAGCCCGGGCAACATCCGCTACATCGTCTACGAGGCGATCCGCAACAACCGCTTTCAGGTCAAGCACGCGATCCCCTACGCCGTCGGCGACCAGTACAAGGGCCTGCGCGTCGCCGGCACCACGGCCGCCCTGTTTGGGTTCGACGAGTTCACCGGCCAGCCCCCTGCCGGCTACGACGACAAGGGCAAGCTGCTCCCGGGGTACCTGCCCGCGTCCACGCGCGCCGAAGACCGCCCGGCCGACGCCAAGGTCGCCGCCGACGTGTTCGAGATCCGATTCGGCAAGAAATTCACCCTCGCCCAGGGCCGGGTCTTCCACCCGCGCAAGTTCGAGGCCGTCATCGGTTCAGAGGTCACCGACCGCACCGGCCTGAAGATGGGCGACACGTTCAAGGTCACCCACGACACCGGCGGCTCCTCCAAGCTCGACGAGCACGACGAGGAGTGGACCGTCGTCGGCGTGCTCGACAAGACGTTCACCGCCGAGGACCGCGTCATCTACATCCCGCTCCCGACCTTCTTCGCCATCCCCAAGCACGAAGAGGCGATGGACGTCCAGACCGCGATGCAGACCGGCGAGGACCTGTCGAAGTTCGACAAGTCGAAGAAGCCCGCCACAACGACCACGGCGCCCGCGACGACCCAGTCCGCTCCCGCGACCGCGCCCGCAGCGCCGCCGCCGGCGCACGCCCACGACCACAAGTCCGACCCCAAACCCACGACGCGCCCCACCACCACCCAGGCGACCGCTGCAGTACACAAGCCCGATGAAGACGACGAAGAGGACGGCCACGACCACTCCCACCACGGCCACTCCCACGGGGGCATGAAGTACCCCTACCTGATCAACCGCGACGGCACGATCGACCTGCGGCTGCCCAAGGACCGCTGGATGCTCTCGGCCATCCTCGTCCGTACCCGCGGCGGGGCGGCCAACATGGGCCTCACCTACCAACTCGCCAATTCGCCGTCGGGCGCGATGGGCGTGAACCCCGCCTCGGTCATGCGCGAGTTCTTCACGACCTTCCTCGGTCCCACCACGCTCCTGCTGCTGGTGATCGCGGTGATGGTGGCCGTGACGGCCGCCGTATCGATCCTGGTCAGCATTTACAACGCGGTTTCCGCCCGCCAGCGGGAGATCGCCATCATGCGGGCCCTGGGCGCGACGCGCGGTAAAGTCTTGAGCCTCATCTGTTTAGAGGCGGGCGTGATCGGCGCGGTCGGCGGGTTCCTGGGCCTGCTGCTCGGCCATTTCGTCGCCCGCGTGCTCTCAGCCGTTTTCGAGGCACGGATGGGTGTTCAACTCGACTGGCTCTCCACCAGTTGGCACGAATGGGTATACTTGGGCAGCATCATCGTCCTGTCCGTCCTGGCGGGCCTGGTCCCGGGCCTCAAGGCCTACCGCACGCCCGTCGCGACGAACCTCGTCGCCGCGTGAGCGGTACAATGGAGGACGAGTTCTAGACCGCCCACGCCGACTCCTGTGGAGTCGGATTCGCGGCGCAGCCGCGAGTCGATGACCGAACCGGAAGAAACCCTGGAGTCTTCATGCCCCGTAAACTTTGGATCCTCGCCGCTGCCGCCGCATCGCTCGCCCTGCCGGCGCTGACCGCGCGCGCCGCCGACCCCAAGCCCCTCGCCGCCGCCCCGGCCAAGGTTGCCGACGACAAGGATTTCAAGTTCGAGGCCCGCGCCACCGAGGCCTTCAACCGCGGCCAGTACTCGCTCGCCAAGGAACTCTTTGCCAAGGCCGCCGAGCGGGTCAAGGAGAGCGACCCCAAGAAGTCCGCCCAACTCCAGGATCAGGTGAAGGCGTGCGAGAAGAACATCAAGGAACTCGCCGCCGTCATGCCGATCCCGCCGGGCGACCTCAACCCCGGCCCGCAGATCGAGACCGCGGCCGACAAGCGTAAGAAGCACACGCCCCCCGCCAACGGCCAGGTCCTCGAGATCGGCATGCAGGAGCTCGGGAACTTCGACTACAACGCCGACAAGGGCGGCAACATCCCCGACGACGTGAAGAAGCTCAACGGCGTCAAGGTGCGGGTCAAGGGGTTCATGATCCCGCTCGACCAGGCCGACAACATCAGCCACTTCTCGCTGGTGCCGAGCCTGTTCGCGTGCTGCTTCGGGCAGCCCCCGCAGGTGCAGCACCAGGTCGTCGTGCACACGCCCAAGGGCAAGGCCGTCAGCTACTACCCCGACGAGATCGTCTGCGAGGGGACGCTGAAGGTCGAGGAGAAGAAGGAAGACGGGTACATCGTCAGCGTGTTCGAGATGGACGTGAGTTCGGTCAAGCCGCTGGCGAAGTAAGCGCGCCCGGGAGGGCGGGGCTCCGCCCGAGCCGCTGGTTTTACGTCTGACACCTCGGAGTTTACGTCATGAGCGCCTCCGCCACTTCGAATCTGAGTCCCGCCCCGTCGCCGTCGTCGCCGCGCCAGACGAACTGGGCGTTCGTCGTCCGCGTCGGGTTGATCTCGGCGATCATCGCCGGGCTGGTCGGGTACGCCGCGTACTCGACGTACCGGATGATGACCAAGAGCGCCCTGTCGGGCGACGAGGTCGACCTGCTGATGATCAGCAGCTTCGAGATGAGCCAGCAGTTCGGGACGATCGCCGACGTCCCGCCGGCGTTCCGGGCGCTGTCGGGCAAGAAGGTCAAGATGGAAGGCGAGCTCACGCCGACGAGCTTTCAGACGATCGGGGCGACCGGCGAGTTCGACATCTGCTACTCGGTGCAGAAGTGCTGCTACAGCGCCGAGCCCAAGGCCCAGCACTTCGTTAAGTGCCGCCCCGCCCCGGGCGTGAAGCTGAAGGTCCCCGTCGACGGGCGCGTGAAGGTGTACGGCACGCTGACCGTCAACGTGATCCGCGAGGGCGGCAAGGTGCAGAGCGTGTACCAGATGGAAATCGAGCGCGTCGACCCCGCGTGAATCACGCCGCTTGCGGCTTAGCGACTGATACAATTGAGTGCAACAAACCCACGGATTCGTCCGTGGGTTTTTCATTTTCCATCCTGCACGATCACCCCCCGGAACCACAGCACCGGGTCCCCGCCAGTGCTCCCGTCGAGCATCATGAGCACGCCGACCCACGCCGCGACCAGCCCGCCGACCACCGCGGCCCACGTCCACCGGCGTCCGACCGCCAACCCGACGAGCACGACCCCGACGCCGATCGCGTGCGCAGCATCTCGCGGCTGGGTCATCGCGTCGGCGAGACCGCGGGGCGTCCAACCGCGGCCGATCCAACTCGCGACGACCAGCGCCACAATCCCGCCGACGACCCACCACCGGCCGCGCCCGCCCGCCAGCGCGACGAGCAGGACCGACGTGACGAGCCCGCAACCCAGCGCCGCGTGCCAGCCGACCGCGGAGAGTTCCGGCCCGATCTTCGGCACGTCGAGGCCCGTCTCCCACACCATGGTGGCGCACGCGACAACTAAAATGAACGCGGGTGGCCACCGCCAGAGCTTCGGGCCGCGGAGAACTAGCACGGCGGCGACCATCGCGAGGCCCGCGGCCGACGCGGTGCGGGCGACGTGCGCGGAGCGGTCGAATGACGCCAGTCGGCCGGCGTCGCGCGTCAGGCGATACCAGGGCTCGTTCGCCAACAGCCCGCCTGCGCGGCCGGCGGCGCGGCATGTGGACTCGTATTGCGCGTACGCCGACCAGCCCGCCGCGGCGGCCGTCCACACCG
>DATHXE010000081.1:0-8030 GCA_035459845.1 Tepidisphaeraceae bacterium
CGTGGGCTACCGCCCTTAGCTATCAAGGGGTTTGGGAACCGGCGCGGATCGCATCCCGGATCCGCGACAGCAGCATCTCTTCCGCCCCATCGTCCATGAATCGCACGGCCAACTCAACGCGCCAAACGGGCAGGCGGTCGGCGAAACCGCGTGATTGGGAGGGCGAGGCTCCGGCCGAGCCGTTCGGATTCGCCCGGGGTTCCCCCGCGGCTCGGACGGAGCCTCGCCCTCCCGACTCGACGCCGTCGATCACCCGCCGCAACTTCACCCAATCCTTATCGGTCGTCACCACCGCCTCGGCGCCCGCCGCGCGCGCATCCGACATCACGGCGTCGACGTCGGCGCGAGCGTACGCGTGATGATCCGGGAAGAACCGCCGCCCGACCACGTCGGCCGCAGCCGCGAGTTGCGCGGCGAATCCCTCCGGGTTGCCGATGCCCGCGAGCGCGAACACGCGGCAACCGGCGAGATCGGCGACGGGCATCGATTGGCCGCCGTCGGTCCGCACGCCCGCCCACCCGTGCGCGGCGCGGAACGTCGGCACGTCCGCCCCGCGAAGTCCGTCGACGACGTCACCGAGCGTTCGCTCGCCCACCTGGTCCGCCCGCGTGATCAGGATCGCGTCCGCGCGCTTGAGCCCCCCGACCGGCTCGCGCAGCAGCCCGCGCGGCAGCACCCGGCCGTACCCGAACGCGTTCGTCGCGTCGATCAGCACCAAATCGAAGTCGCGCGCGATCCGGCGGTGTTGGAACCCGTCGTCCAGCACGAACACGGTCGTCTGGGGCGAGCGCTCGAGGTGCGCCATCGCCTCCTCGTACCGCCGCGGGTTGGCGAGCACCGGCACGGGAATTACGCCGTCCCGGTTCAGGAGCGATGCGAGCATTTCCTGCTCATCCCCCTTCTCGCCGGGCCGGGCCTTGTAACCGCGCATGAGCACGGCTGGCCGCTCGCCGGCGGCGCGCAGGCGGTCGCAGAGCCAGTGGACGACGGGCGTCTTACCGGTGCCGCCGGTGGTGAGGTTGCCGACCGAGATCACTGGACGGGGCAGTCGACGGACGCCGATGCCGCGGTCGTACTTGCGGTTTCGGAGGCGCATCATGCCTCCATAACCCCAACTCACCGGCGTCAGCAGTCCGCGCAGCAGACGCGCGCGGAGGGAGCGGTCAGTTCCCCCCAGAATCCCGCGCCAGTCCGATTCCCGATGCGCCACGGGCGCACACCGTAACCGGGGTGATTTGAAACGTGAAGTTGAGGGGAACGAAACGAACTCATGCAACAAGTTCCTTGGGGCCTTCGTAGGGATCCATACCGATCAAACCGCGAACGGGCTACTTCCCGCGCCAGCTCTTACCGCTTTCTCACTGCCCCATAACTTCGCTGATAGACGGAAGTTCGAACCTGACGGGCGTCGATTCCGTAACGAATACCAGACTGATCAAACGATCTACCTTGACCGCCCTCAACGTTCCCCGGATACTACGGTACTGAGACGTTCGGCCCCGTAAGCCTCCTACCCCCGGCCCAAGGCGCATGGCGAAATTCCGCATCGACACCCTCCAGGCCCTCGCCAGGCAGTTGACCTTCTCGCCCAGCGAGACCCGTCTTGGGCAGATCGCCGCCGCCGAAGACCTCCTCCATACGCTGGCGGCCACCAAGGCTTATCCCCTCGATTACGTCATTTATCGCGTCACGGGTTACCATCCGAAGGACGCCGAACAGCTCTTGTTCCCCGGGGCGGCGCTGCAGCACGACCTGGGGCAACTGATCGAGCTGGTATCCGATTCGCTCGACTTGCGCTCGGCCGAGCTCGCCGAGCCGGTGCTGGCGATCGAGGACGTCTGCACCAAGTTCAACGTCACCAGCAAGACGATCCAACGCTGGCGGCGCAAGGGCCTGCCCGCCCGCCGCTTCATCTTCCCCGACGGCAAGCGCCGCGTGGGCTTCCTCCTCTCGTCCGTCGAGCGGTTCGTCTCGATCCACGAGAATCAGGTCGCGCAGGCGGGGAACTTCTCGCAGGTGTCGCCCGCGGAGACGGACCTGATCGTCGCCCGCGCCAAGCGGCTGGCGGACGGCTGCCGGTGCTGCGTGCGCGAGATGACCCGGCGGATCGCGCGGAAGCTGAACCGCAGCCCGCTCACGATCCTGCACGTGATCAAGAAGCACGACCAGGAGAGCCCGGGCGAGGCGATCTTCCCCGCGGCGCCCCCGGACCTCACGGCCCAGGACCGGCTGTCGATCGTCCGCAAGCACGAGCACGGCACCGACCTCCGCCAGATTGCGCGGCGGCTGTGCCGACCGAGCTCCGAGGTCTACCGCGTGCTGCTCGAGCACCGGGTCGAGCGGCTCAAGAAGCGCAAGATCAAGTTCATCGACGATTCGCTGTACCACCAGGACGACGCCGAGGCCGCGGTCGAGGCGATCGCGTCGTCCGGCGAACTGTCGGGCGGGAAGCAGTCGGCCGAGGAGACGCGCGTCCCTCGCGATTTGCCGCCGTACCTGCAGGAGCTCTACCGCACCCCCCTGCTCACGCCGGCCCGCGAGCGGGCGCTGTTCCTGAAGTTCAACTACGAGAAGTACCTGTTCGTGTCGGCCCGGCGGCGGCTGGACCCGGAACTGGTCCGGCGGCGCGACCTGAACGAGCTCGAAGGCTTGCTCGCCCGCGCGACGCGCACCAAGAACGACATCGTCCGCGCCAACCTGCGGCTGGTCGTGTCGGTCGCGCGCAAGCACCTCCGGCCCGGGCTGTCGCTGATGGAACTGGTCAGCGAGGGGAACATCACGCTCATGCGGGCCGTCGAGGGCTTCGACTTCCACAAGGGCCACCGCTTCAGCACGTACGCCACGCTCGCCCTGATGAAGGGGTTCGCCCGCGCCGTCCCCCAGATGGTCGCCGCCACCCGCAAGAACACCGGCGACGTCGCCGCGCTCGCCGCCGTGCCCGACCGGCGCGTCGCGCCCAACGCGGAAGCGCTGGCCCGCCGCGACGAGGTCTCGCACCTCCTGTCGACGCTCACCGACCGCGAACGGACGGTCCTGGCGGCGCAATTCGGCCTCGAATCCGCCGCCCCCGACTCCGACGACCTTGCGACGCGGCTGGGCCTGACCAAGCAGCGCGTCCGGCAGATCCAGCAGGCGGCGATCACAAAGCTGAAGGCCGTGGCGGGCGTTGCGAACTGAGGGCGGGTAAAAGGAACGGGGTCGCAAAGACGCGAAGGCACAAGGACGATGAATGGGTGGAGTCGGTGCGCGCGCGTATGCCTTTTCCGGGTGCCATGCCCTCGGACGCCGCCGAGACGTGCGGCTTCTCGACTCGTGTTGTCGGCGGCCGTGGACATGCCCCAGCGGCCCTCGACTCAAAAAAACGAACACCTCTGGGGCATGCCCACGCGGGCCGAATTGCGCGGCGGCCTGATCGAGAGGCCTCGGCCGCCCGCGAGGGCATGGCACCCCAAAAATGCCCCGTGTCCGTTAGAATTCCCGAAATGCCCCGCGCCCTCGTCATCCTCGCCGTTGTATTGCTCGCGACGGCCGCGTGCGCCGAGCCGTCGGCGGAGGAATCGCGCCTACGCGAGGTCCTCAAGCGCACCGCCCCGGTCGACCAAGATTTTCTCGCGACCGCCAAATACGCCGGTCAGTACCGCCTGAGCCAGCTCGTCAACTTTTCCAACCGCGACGGGCGGTTGCTGGCGGCGTTTCACCTCCCGGCCGGGCTGGTGAAACAGATGGACGGGACTGCTCCGGTGCTGATCAGGGTGGAGGGGTCGCCGCACGCGTGGGCCGTGTACCGCCGCCAGGCCGGAACGCTCGACGACAAGCTTTCGCTCGTCACGCTCGCGTGCTACGCCCCGGACCTGACCTGGCCGTTCAACCGGTTCACACTCTCGTCCGACGGCACCGGCGTGATGGTGTCGGCCGCGCAGACGTTCGGCCAACTCGCCTACCGCCCGAGCGTCTCGCTCAACCAGGGCGAGCGGCAGATCCACCTCGCCTGGCGGACCGAGGAGGACAAGTTCGTCGCGAAGAAGATGGCCCTGATCGACGCGAGCCAGCTCCCGACGCGCGTACCGAACCTGTATGACCGATACCTGGTGCCCGCGTTCCGCCAACTCGGGCCGGGGCTGGCGGCGAGCGACGTGTACCGCGTGTTCGACCAGATCCCGGCCGACCCGAAGGTGGCGCGGGCGATCGTGCCGCTGGTCGGCCGGCTCGCGGTCGCGTCGGGCGACGAGCGCGACGCGGCACTCGCGGCGCTGCGCGCGATGGGCCGGCCCGCGATCCTCGCGACGCTCCGCCTCGACGCGGCCACGCTCTCCCCCGAACAGCGGGAGCGGCTGGCCGGGTTCCAGGCCGCCGACGGGTGGTACCGCGTGCCGGACCTGGATGCGGCCCGGCGCGACATGTCGTTCCTGGTCGCCTGTCTGACCGACGAAGACCCGGCGGTGCGGTCCGCGGCCGAGGCGTCGATCGCGGCAATGCGGGCGGCGCAGGGGATCGGCGGCGGGGCGAGGTGATATCACTCCGCCGCGGCCATTTCCAGATCCATCGCCATCGCCGCGGCGTCGTCGCTCGATAACGTCGGCGCGGCAGACTCCACGGGCGCGGCGTCCGCCTGCTCTTCCTTGAACAGCCGCTGTTGCTCGAGCCGCTTCTTCCGCTTCGATCCGGCGCCGGCCAGGTCCACGTGCTCGTTTCCGAGACGGGTGCGCAGGTCCTCCACCAGCCGCTGCGTCAGCTTCACGGTGTACTCCGTCCCGAGCTTGAGCGTCACCAGCTGCTCCGCCCCGCCGCTGGCGAACTTCGACTGCACGAACGTGGGGAACTTGCCCTTATTCGCCGCCAACAGCTCCTTCGCCAGATCGACCGTCTCGGGCGTGTGCCGCGTCTTGTCGAGCTTGAGGATCAGCGCCGTTGACAGCCGCTCCACCGCGGCCTCGATCGGGATCACTTCCGTCACCATGATCGTCGGCGTCTCGCGCTTCTTGTCGACCTTCCCCTTCACGAACACGATCCGCTCCGCCTGGATCGCGTCGGGGTACCGCTCGATCACCGTCGCGTACGTCTCGGCGAAGCACATCCCCTCGATCTGGCCGTCCAGATCTTCCATGCCGAGGATGGCCCACTTTTGCCCGGCGCTCCGCCCGCTCTTGGCGATCTTGGCGCGCACGATGCTCAGCATGCACCCGATCGTCACCTCCGTCCCTTCCGACATGTTCAGCGCCTCCTTCGTCGACGCCGTCGTGTACCGGTCGATCGCCGCCTGGTGCTCGGCCAGCGGGTGGCTGGTGATGTAGAACCCGAGCAGCTCCTTCTCGAACTTGAGCAGCTCGGCCGGCTGATATTCCTCGACGTCCGGCAGGGCCGGAGCGACCTTGGGCGTGCTCGCGGAGGCGGCCGCGTCGCCGCCGCCGAACATGCTGAGCTGCCCGGACCGCTTGTCGTTCTGCGCCTGCTGGCCCATCTCGACGGCCCGCTCGAGGAGGTTGGCGAGCTGCGACCGGCGGGCGCCCGTCGACGCGAACCCCCCGCACCGGACCAGCGCGTCGATCGTCGACTTGGTCACCGTCCGCAGGTCGACGCGCTCGCAGAAGTCGTACAGGTGACCGAACTCGCCCCGGGCCGACCGCTCCGCGATGATCGCCTCGACCGCCTTCTCGCCCACCCCGCGCACGGCCATCATCCCGAACCGGATCACGCCGTCCTTCCCCGGGTCTTCCGGTTTCTTCTTCTTCGATTTGACCTCCCGCTGCACGTACACCGGCGTGAAGTCCTTGTCCGAGATGTTGACGTCCGGCGGCAGCACCTTGATGCCCGAGCTCCCGTCCGGGAGTTTCATTCGCTTACATTCTTCGATGTACTCGACCACCTTCTCGGTCGACCCCATTTCGAACGTGAGCACCGCGCTCATGTACTCGACCGGGTGGTACGTCTTCATGTACGCCGTCTGGTACGCGACGATCGCGTAGCGCGTGCTGTGCGACTTGTTAAACCCGTACCCGCCGAACTTCAGGATCAGGTCGAAGATCTCCTGCGCCTTCTCCTTCGACACCCCCTTGTCCATCGTCCCCTTGATGAACTCGGGCTGGAACTTGGCGATCACGTCGATCGTCTTCTTACTGATCGCCTTGATCAGCTTATAGGCGTTGGCCAGCTCGATCCCGCCGAGCTGATTGAAGATCTGCATGACCTGTTCCTGGTAGACCATGATCCCGTACGTCTCGGCCAGGATCTGGTCCATGATCGGGTGCACACTCGGCACCGCCTCGCGCTTGTGCTTGCGGTTGCAGTACAGCGGGATCAGCTCCATCGGCCCGGGGCGGTAGAGCGCGTTGGCCGCGATCAGATCTTCGATGCGGTCCGGCTGCATCTTCATCAGCAGGTCCTGCATGCCGCCGGATTCGAACTGGAACACGCCCTTGGTCTCGCCCCGGCAGAACAGCGCGAACACGTTGGGGTCGCCCAGGTCGATCTTCTCGACGTCGATCCGTCCCTGCTCGTCCAGCGGCACCGCCGGGCGGTCGTGCTTGAGGCCCGGGTGCTTGGTCTTGAACGTGGTCTCGCCGCGCACCTCGCGCGTCGCCTTCTCGAGGTCGACCGAGCGCGTGAGCGTCGTCAGCGTGCGCAGGCCGAGGAAGTCCATTTTCAGCAGCCCGACCTTCTCGGCGATCGGGCCTTCGAACTGGGTCAGGACGTTGCCGTCCGAGTCCTTGTAGAGCGGGGCGATGTTGTCGATCGGCTGGTCGGCGATGATCACGCCGGCCGCGTGGCACCCGGCGTTGCGGCACATGCCCTCGAGCTTGAGCGCGAGGTCGATCACCTGCTTGATCTGCGGGTTGTTCTCGTACATCGCCGCCAGCTCGGGCACCTGCTTGAGGGCCCCACCGAGCTTTGTCCCGGGGAGCCCCGGGATCAACTTGGTCAGCTTGTCGATGTCGGCCAGCGGCACGCCCAGCACGCGCCCCACGTCCTTGCACGCCGCCTTCGCCGCCAGCGTCCCGAACGTGATGATCTGCGCGACGTGCCCATACTTCTTGCGGACGTACTCGATGACCCCCTGCCGCCCGTCCTGGCAGATGTCGATATCGATATCCGGCATCTCGTTACGCGACGGGTCCATGAACCGCTCGAACAGCAGGTTGTACTTGACCGGGTCCACGTTACAGAGCCCGAGCAGGTACCCCACCATCGTCCCCACGCCCGAGCCACGGGCCCCGACCGGGATGCCGTTGTCCCTCGCGTAATTGCAGAAGTCCCAGACGATCAGGAAGTACGAGCAGAAGTTCTTCAGGATGATGATCTTCAGCTCGTACTCGAGCCGCTCGCGGACGTCCTTTTCGACCTCGGTCGTGCCGTACCGCCAAGCCAGCCCCACCTCGCAGAGTTGGCGGAGGTACAGCTCGTCCGGCTGCATCTCCGTAGCCGGCTTGGGCGAGCTGGGCAGCGGCATGTCGGCCGACAGCTTTTCCGGCGGCACCTTGTAGACCGGCGCGTACTTCTTCCCGAAGTCGAGCGACAAGTCGCACATCGCCGCGATCCGCGTCGTGTTGCTGATCGCCTCCGGCCAGGCCCCCAGCGCCTCCTGCATCTCCTCCGGGCTCTTGAGGTACAGCTCCTTCGGGTACTTCATCCGCCCTTCTTCGCTGAGCAGCCGGCCCATGCTGATGCAGCACAGCACGTCGTGGGCGTGGTGGTCATCCTTGCCCAGGAAGTGGACGTCGTTCGTCCCGACGATCCCGCACCCCTTTGCCCGCGCGATCTCCACCAGTTCCGGGTTCACATCATCCTGTTCCCGAATCCCCTGCTTCTGGATCTCGATGAAAAAGTGATCCGACTCGAAAATCTTGAGGTACGTCTCGGCGATCTCCGTTGCGCTCTTCTTGTCCCGCTTCATCAGCCAGCTCGGCAGCTCGCCACCCAGACACGCGCTCGTCGCGATCAGTCCCCGGCTGAGCTCCTTCAGAATGTCCTTGTCGATCCGCGGCTTGCGATAAAACCCGTCGACGTACGCCGTCGACGACAGTTTCATGAGGTTC